>DATCPW010000241.1:0-3449 GCA_036569865.1 Candidatus Dormiibacterota bacterium | reverse complement strand
GCTGGGCAAGATCCTCGTGGACGGGAACGGAATGACGGTCTACCTGTTCGTCGCGGATACCGGGACTGCCTCCACCTGCTACACGAGCTGTGCCACGATCTGGCCCCCCGTCCTTACGACTGGTGCGCCCAAGGCCGGTGCCGGCGCGCAAGCCTCCTTGCTGGGAACCACCGCGCGTACGGACGGAACGACCGAGGTGACGTACGCGGGCCATCCCCTGTACTACTTCATCAAGGACAAGAAGCCTGGTGACACAACCGGGCAGGGGGTCAACGGTTTCGGCGCCCTCTGGTGGGTCCTTGCCCCGTCTGGGGCGGCGATGCACTAACCGTTCGACTCCGCTGAAGCCGCCTGCGGAAGACGGTTAACTTCTGCAGGTGGCTGACGCGATTCCGGGTTCGCGCCGCCGGAAGGTGATTCGCGATGCGCTGGGCATCGCGATCGCCTCCGGCGCTTACGCACTGTCGTTCGGGGCGATCGCGACCACGTCGGGGTTGTCCCTGCCACAGACCGTGTGTTTGTCACTGCTGATGTTCACGGGCGCCTCGCAGTTCGCCCTCGTCGGCATCGTCGGATCGGGCGGCAGCGTTTGGGCCGGCGTCACCACCGCAGCTCTGCTTGGTTCGCGAAACGCGCTCTACGGTGTGCGCCTCTCGACTCTGCTCAGGGTCAGCGGCCTCCGCCGGTTGGCGGCCGCGCAGTTCGTCATCGATGAGAGCACGGCGATGGCGATCGCGCGCGACACGGAAAGGGAAGGCCGGCTTGCTTTCTGGGCGACGGGGCTGCTGCTGTTCTTGTTCTGGAATCTCGGCACCTTTATCGGGGCGCTCGCGACGAATGCAATCCCCGATCCCAAAGTCTTTGGTCTCGATGCAGCGCCTCCGGCCGCGTACCTCGCCCTGCTGGCTCCACGCCTTCGGGCACGCGAGCCCCTGGCCGTTGCGATGGCGGCAGGGATCGTGGCGCTGTTCTGCCTGCCCTTCGTGCCGGCGGGGATCCCTCTCCTCATCGTCGCCGCGCTCGTGGCCTTGTATGGGCTCGTTGGAAAGTCCAGATGATCTGGGCAGGTGTCTTGGTCGCTTCGGCCGCTTGCTATGCCTTGAAGCTGGCCGGGCTCTCGCTGCCCGCCCGATGGCTGCAGGACGTCCGCATCCAGCGCACAGTTCCACTGCTGCCCGTCGCCCTGCTCGCCGCCCTCGTCGCGACCCAGACTTTTTCGTCGGGGCAGCACCTGGTCCTTGACGTGCGTGCGGCGGCCATCGGGGTCGCGGTGGTTGCGGTCCTCCTGCGCGCTCCCTTTCTCGTGGTCATCGTGGCGGCCGCCGCGACTGCAGCACTGCTGAGGCTTATCTAGGTAGTCAGGACCGGGCGGCCACCAGCTCCTCGAGGCGGTCCACCATATCGGCGAGGGCTGCGAAAGCCGACGTGACAGGTTCGGGCGATGCCATGTCGACGCCCGCCAGCTTGAGCCCTTCGAGCGGGTACATCGAGCCGCCGCTCTTCAAGAAGGCCAGGTAGTTGCGCACAGCACCCGCATCGCCTGCGGCGACCTTCTCGGCCAAGTGGTTGGCGCCTGCAATCCCGGTCGCGTACTGGAATACGTAAAAGTTGCTGTAGAGGTGGGTGTGAAACTGGCCCCACGTCGAACCGATGCGATCGCGATTGCGCTCACTCACCTCCACCTCGGAGCCATAGACCTCTGTGATGAGATCGGCCATCAGGCGGTTGAGTGAGTCGGCGGTCAGTGCCATCCCCTTCTCTACCTGCTCGTGAATCTCCAGCTCGAAGCGCGCCAGTGTCGGCATGATGAAGAAATAGCGATAGAAGTTGGCCATCGCCTCGTCGATCACAGCGATCTGAAACTCGGGATCCTTGTGCGTGGCAAGCAGGTAGCGCCGTGTCAGCGCCTGGTGCATGTTGGAAGCCACCTCGGCCTGAAACAGTCCGTAGCTGGAGTAGACGAAAGGCTGCGTCTTGCGTGTGTAGTACGAATGCATCGAGTGCCCAAGCTCGTGAGCGAGCGTGCTCATCGCATAGATGTCGTCGTTGTAGCTCATGAAAATGAATGGATAGGTCCCCGGCGTACCCGTTGAGAAGGCTCCCATGCGCTTCCCCTTGTTGGGGTAGATGTCGACCCACCGCTCCTCGAGCGAACCCTTGCGCAGCACATTCACGTACTCGTCACCGAGCGACTTGACGCCTTCGGAGATCCAGTCCACAGCCTCCTCGTACGGAACCTTCCGCTTGAACGACCCGAGACGCGCCTGCACGTCGTATGGCTCGAGAGCAGTAAGGCCAAGGGCCTGGCGCCGCACTCGCCAGTAGCGGTGCCACGTCCCCAGGTTGTCGTGGAAAGCTCGGATGACGTGGTGAAAAACCGCGGCAGGGATGTGGTTGGGCTCCAGCGCAGCCTCGAGAGAGGACGCGTACGCACGCGCGCGTGAGTAGAAGACATCGCGCTTGACCCCGGCCGCGAGGTTCGCCGCCATGGCGTGCTGCATTGCGATGTGCGCATCGGCATAGCTTTCAAAAGCCGTGCGGCGCAATTCACGATCCGGGTTTGTCAGCAGCGCTCCGATCGTCCCCTGGGCGACCTCCTCCTCGCCTTCCGCGCCCCGGGCGGGCGCGAATCTCAGGTCGGTGTTCGCGAGCACCGAATGCACGGAGAGCGCGGTCGCGAGCGGATCGGACGCCTGAGACAGGAGCTCCTCAACCTCGGGGCTGCGAACGTGGCTCTGCAACTTTTCCAGGCGGTCGACGAGATGTCCGAGGTGGCCGAGCCGGGGGGAGTTGGTCACCCATTTGCGGAGCTTCGGAAAGCCGATCGAGATCATCTCCGGGACCGCGAAGGCCATGGCGGCGCCCAGCTGGGCGTACGTCGTGCGCGCGCGGTCCGCTCGGCCTGCCGCCGCCTGATCCGTAGCGTCGACCGAGTACGACATCGTCGTGTACACGATCACCTTGCCCATTAACAGCTGGGCGCTGTCCGCCGCATCGAACCAGTCGGCGAGCATGTCGGGAGACTCGCCCAGGTGTCCCTTGAACTCGGCCAGGTCGGGAAGCCTGTCGAGGATCACGCCGACCGCTGCCTCCCAGCCGGCCGCGTCGGGGAACACGCTCTCACCGTTCCAGGTGAACTTCGCATCCACGTCAGCCCGATTGGGCAGAGCTTTGCTCACGGCGGGTAAGCGTAGCGAGTCAAGGCCGGCGGTACGATTCAGGGCATGCCGAGACTCGAGGCCAACGGAATCGAAATCGAGTACGAAACGATTGGGGACCGACGGGCTGCGCCGCTTCTGCTGATCTCAGGCCTTGGTTCGCAACTGATCAGCTGGGACGATCGATTTTGCGAGCAGCTCGCGGCTCGCGGCTTTTTCGTGATCCGATATGACAACCGCGACTCCGGCCTGTCCACCAAGATGGAGGCGGCCGGTGAACCGGACCTGTTG
>DATCPW010000240.1:0-7412 GCA_036569865.1 Candidatus Dormiibacterota bacterium | reverse complement strand
TGGCGCCCACCGCGTCAGCTGGGGCGGGGCCCGAAGAGCGCCTGTCCGAGTCGCAGCATGGTGCTGCCTTCCGCCACCGCCACCTCGAAATCGCCGCTCATGCCCATCGATAGTACCGGCAGGCTCTTGCCCAGTCGCTGCACGGCCTCGTCGCGGATCTGCCTCAGCTCCCTGAACGCGGGGGCGGGATCCCCTTGCGAAGGTCCCATGGCCATCAGGCCGCGCAGCTCGAGGAGGCTCGCGATCGCGGTGATGGCTTCCTGCGTTCGCTCGGGTTCGAAGCCGTGCTTCTGCGGCTCGCGCGCGACATTCACTTCCAGCAGGACTGCCTGCTGCGGCTCCACCCGCGCTAGCTCGGTCGCCAGGCGGACCGAGTCCACCGAGTGGATCAGCGCGAAGCGGCCGGCCGCCTGGCGCACCTTGTTGGTCTGCAGGTGGCCGATCAGATGCCATTCGGCGTCCGGCACCTCATCCATCTTCAGGATCGCCTCGTGCACGCGGTTCTCGCCAAGCACTCGCAAACCGGCGGCGAGGGCCGCCCGGCAAGTCTCGGCCCCAAATCCCTTGGTGACGGCGACGATGACGATGTCGTCCGGGTTGCGAAGGCGCGCGACCTTCTCGCGCACCAGCGCGAGCCGCCCCTTGACCTCGTCGATCATCTCAACGCGACGATCGCGCCGAACCGAGTGCCATCGGGAAGCCGGCGATGGGACGGAAAGAGGTAGCTCTCCTTCGTGCACATCGCGATGTCGTACACGGCACCGACACCCACCTCTTTCAGCTGAGCTGTGTTCGAGGCCGCGAGGTCGAGCATGAAGCGATCGCCATCGCCGGGGGTCACGAAAGCGTCTTCGAAGCTCCCAGCGACCTCCGGCCCAACCTCGTAGCAGCGCCCGCAGATGCCGGGGCCGATCCCGGCGCGCACGTCGCGGGGTTTCGTGCCGAACTCGCGGTCCATCGCGCTCAGCGCCGCGACCGCCACGCCGGCGCGCGTGCCACGCCACCCGGCATGCGCGAGCCCGACCGCCCCGTGGATGGGATCCCACAGGACAATCGGGAAGCAGTCGGCGTGCGTCGTGAACAACCCGATTCCCCGCCGATCAGTGATCAAGACATCGACGTCGTCGATGATCGCGGGCGCCGAATCAACGCGTGCGACGTCTGCGCCGTGCACCGCGCCCGCGACTGTGAGCGACTCGGAGCCGCCGAGCTCGAGGATGCGCGCGAACTCATCGCGCGACTTCATCACAGCTGCCCGATCGGTCGCGTGCGTCAGGCCCACGGAGCCGAGGAGCGTCGTCGAGAACCCGTGGATCAACGCGGGTTCGTCCGCCAGCTCCGGCACGTGCAGAACGGCGGGGATCGTCGTCACGACAGAAAGACTACGGAAGAGTGGGCTATGGCTTTCGCTTCGCTCGCCGCGCCCAACTCCCTTCGCTTCTTGGTGGACTCGTTCCAAGCCGCAGCGCTGCGGTTCACGCAATGCGATCGCAGGGCGGCTCGCTTTTCTTTTTGTTTGAGCTAGGCCGGCCTTCGAGAACTGAGTACCTGTTCGATCTCGCGTTTGACCTGCTGCAGGTCCATGAACTCTCGGTACACCGATGCGAACCGGATGTACGCGACCTCGTCGAGGTCACGAAGCCGGTCCATCACCATCTCGCCGATCTCCCCGCTTGGTATCTCGACCCGGCCTGACCGCCTCAGCTCCGCCTCGATGTCGTCGACGATCGCGCGCAATCGCTCCGGCGAGATGTCGCGCTTTTCGGTCGCCTTCTTCAGCCCCGTGAACAGCTTCTGCGGGTCGAAGTCCTCGCGGCGCCCGTCCTTCTTGGTGACGTAGAACGGCACCGCCTCGATTCGTTCGTATGTCGTGAAACGCTGCCCGCACTGCAGGCACTCACGCCTGCGCCGAATCGCCTCCCCGACTTCAGAGTCGCGGGAGTCGACCACCTTCAGGTCGTGATGTCCGCAGTACGGGCAGCGCAATGTGCTCTATCTATTCCTACATTCGGTTCCGGAGAAACGCCGGGATGTTGATGTCGCCCATCTCGTCGCTTCCAAACTCGGGCCGCTCGCGCTCGATCGCCCTGCGCTGCGTGTCGTGCCGCACCTCAGTCGAGCTCTTGGCACCGAAGCCTGTGGCGATGACAGTGATCTTGATCTCTCCCTGCATCGTGTCGTCACGTACGACGCCGAAGATGATGTTGGCGCTGGGGTCGGCCGCCGCGCGCACTATCTCGGCCGCCTTCTGCACCTCCTGAAGGGTGATGTCCTTGCCGGCGGTGATGTTGAAGAGGATTCCCTTCGCGCCGTCGATCGACGTCTCGAGCAGCGGGCTCGACACCGCCTGCTTGGCGGCATCCTCGGCGCGGCTGTCGCCGGCGCCATGCCCGATGCCCATCAGGGCCTCGCCCGCGTTTTCCATGATCGCCTTCACATCAGCGAAGTCGAGGTTGATGACGCCGGGGTTGGTGACGAGGTCAGAGATGCCCTGCACGCCCTGGCGCAGGACGTCGTCCGCCATGCGGAAGGCTTCTTCGAGCGTCGTCTTCGAGTTGGCCACCTGGGCCAGCCTGTCGTTCGGGATGACGATGAGCGCGTCGACCTGGCTGCGGAGCGACTTGATGCCCTCCTCGGCCGTCTCGTTGCGCACGCGGCCTTCGAAGGCGAAGGGACGCGTAACGACGCCGATGGTCAGCGCGCCTGATTCCTTGGCCAGCTGAGCGACGATCGCCGCTGAGCCGGTGCCGGTGCCGCCGCCCATGCCGGCGGTGATGAACACCATGTCGGAGTCCTGGACAACCGCCGAAAGCTCTGTCCTGCTCTCGTCAGCCGCGTCGCGGCCGCGCGTCCAGTCGCCGCCGGCGCCCAGGCCGCGGGTGATCTTGTTCCCCATGTGGACCTTGACGTCGGCCTGGCAGCGCTCGAGCGCCTGCTTGTCGGTGTTGACGGCGATGAACTCGACCTTCAGCGCTTTCGAGATCATCCGGTTGACCGCGTTTCCGCCGCCGCCGCCGCAGCCCACGACCTTGATGCGGGCCCGCCCTTCGTGCAACAGACTTTCTTTCACAACGTCCTCCTGGTTTTCTTGTCCTTTTGCTTTCGCTATGGCGAGCTCAAGCTGGTTTCGGGTCTCTTCTCTAGAAAAAATCTCGGAGCCACCTCACTGTTTTTTGATAGGTCAAGCCGATGGTCACCGGCTGCCGTGCGCTGGCGTAGCCCCGGGCGGGGGCGCGCGATCCCCATTTGACGAGGCCGACCGCCACTGCGAACGAGGGTCCCTGCGCGCGGTCGGCGAGGCCGGCCGTGCCCAGTGGCTGGCCGAGTCGTACCGAGGCGTCGAAGACGGCCTGGGCTGCGTCGGTGGTGCCCATGAGGCGGGAGCCGCCGCCTGTCACCACGATGCCGGCAGGCAGGAGGCCGTCGAAGCCGCTCTTGCGAACCTCCTCGCGCGCCATCTGGAAGATCTCCTGCATGCGGGGGCCGATGATCTCGGCGAGGAAGCGGCGGGGCAGGGCCTGGATGCGGTCGCCGCCGACCTGGCGGACCTCGACCTTTTCGCCGTGGTCGATGACGTCGGGGAGGGTGTGGCCATAGTTCAGCTTCAGGCTCTCCGCTTCGTCGAGGGTGGTGCGCAGGCCGATCGCGATGTCGCTGGTCACGTGGTTGCCGCCGACCGGCAGCACGGCGAGGTGGCGCGCGGAGCCCTCGTTGTAAACGACCACCGCGGTGGTGCCCGCTCCGATCTCCACCAGGCACACCCCCAGGTCGATCTCCTGGGGGGTGAGGACGCCTTCGCCTGCGGCGAGGCCCGCGCACACCACGTCTTCGATGTCGAAGCCCGCTCCGTGGACGCACTTGATCACGTTCTGGACCGCGGTCTGGGCGCCGGTGATGATGTTGGTTTCCACCTCGAGGCGGTGGCCGGTCATGCCGACCGCGTCGCGCACGCCGTCCTGGCCGTCCACCGTGTAGGCGCGGGGGATCACATGGATCACCTGGCGGTCGGAGGCGACGCTGATCGCGCGCGAGGCCTCGACGACTCGGTGCACGTCCTCCTCGCCGATCTCGTGGTCGGGGCGCGCCACCGCGACGACGCCCGTGGAGTTCTGGGAGGTGAGGTGTCCGCCTGCGAGGGAGACGACCACGGATTCGATGCGTTGGCCGGCCATGCGCTCCGCGGCCACGGCGGCGGCCTGGATGGAGGCGATGGTTTTTTCGAGGTTGATCACCACGCCCTTGCGGAGGCCGTCGGAGGGGGCCTCGCCCACGCCGATGATGTTGAGGGGGGCGCCGGGGTCGTCAGATTCGGCGATCACCACGGCGACGCGGCTTGTGCCGAGGTCTAGGCCGACGGTGCGCTTCCGCCGTGACAAAGCTGGTTGTGGTGCCTCCTGGCTGGAACGTGGGCTGGAACTGGGGGCGGGCTGCCGTGGATTATATCGGCTCCTGGGGCGTCTGCGGACTAGATTTTGTGGGTCGGGGGTCGTGGAGCGGCACGCCTAGTGGGTCGGGCCCCAGCCGGCGACGCGACCAAAAGGGCACAAATGGCCCAGCGGATGCCCTGCGATGCGACCAAATTTGCACGAATCACAGGGGCTGCTGGCCTACAGGTAGTGCCGGCGGATTGCTCCCAGGTTGTTGAAGATCCGGACTCCGAACGCGACTATCGCGGCGATTGACAGGTCCACGCCCAGCTTGTCGCCGAAGTAGGTCAGGCCGCCCGCCAGCGTCATGTTGGTAATCAGGCCGCTGAAGAAGACCCTTGGCTCGAACGTGCCCGCGATGTACGCCTTGAACGCTCCGAAGATCGAGTCGAGCGCCGCGAGCAGCGCTACCGCTGTGTATCGCGCGTACGTGATCGGGATGGTGACCGGCGAAAGCAGGCCGATGAGGACTCCCAGGATCGCGAACACAACCGCGACGACGATTACCTGCATATTGGCGACGGTGAGGGTGATGGAGAGGGCCGCGGGCTGGCGCCGGGAGACGGAGACGGCGTCGCAGGGTTCAGCCTTGAACGGAATCCCACCGCCGGCTCCGTGGGGTTCATCACGTTGACGTACTCCAGGTCCGGAGAGTTGTAGTTGACCTGGCCTCGCCCCTGTATTGCTTTCAGCGCGGCGATCTTGTCATGCAGCGTCGTGAACTCTTCAGGGGTGAGCACGCGGCCAAAGTAGACCTTCCAGCCGCGTTTCGCGATGAGTGTCAGGTTGCCGCACGAGTCGAAAATGAATCCGGACACCTGCTGTCCCAAGAGCGCCGGAAAGCCGCGTTGCATGTTGACCAGCGCGACCAACAGCACCTGCTCTATCGGTTTCTGCCCAACCTTCGGGTCGGCGCCGCTTGGGCCCTGCACATCGACCAGTCCGGCTGCGGTCGGAGCCGGCGCAAGAATGACCGCCTGGTCCGACATCAGGAACAGCGATGTGTTGGCGCCCGAGTGATACACCGCGACAGGCTGCCATTCGCTGATCTGCACCAGCACGCTGCCCGGCAGCTGCGGGATGACACTGGCCCCTTGCACCCACGTCTGGTTGAGGAGCTTGAGACGATCCGCCTCGGCGTCGACCGACAGCACCGAGGCGCCGCTCGCAAGCCCTGCCAGCTGCGCGACCTGCTCGCTGGTCAGGTGCGACGCGCCGGTGACATCCACCGTCCGCACAGACAGCGCCGGGCCGAACCACAGCCATCCGAGCAAGGCGGACAGGGCCACCGCGACTCCCATCGCCACGGCGCGCCGCGCCCAGTGCACGTCCGGCTCGCGCAACGACTTCTCGGATCGCGTCCACAGCTGTCCCTTCAGTGGCTCGCTGGCCTCGAGGTCGCGCCGCCATGCGGCTCGCGGCAGCAGCGACCGGCGCCTTCTGAACTTCATCCGCTGGGAGGTCCCACCCGATTCGCCTGGCGCTGAATCGCGTGGTCGACCAGGCGTTGGCAAAGCTGTTCGAAAGTGACCCCACCCGCCCGCGCAGCATCTGGGAGCAGCGACAGCTGCGTCAGGCCGGGGACCGTGTTGACCTCGAGGATCCATGGGGTGCTCTTGGCGTCCACGATGATGTCGACGCGCGCCATCCCTGCACACCCGAGCAGCACAAACGCTCGGCCCGCCGCATCGGCTGATGTGGCTCGAGCGCGCTCCTCGATGCGCGCAGGGATGATGTGGTGCGATTTGCCCGCTGTGTACTTCGCGTCGTAGTCGTACGTCGGGTTGTCGCTCACGATCTCCAGAGTCGGCAGCACCTCCACCTCTGGAGTCGCCAGCACGCCGACGGTGATCTCGGTCCCCACCACGAACCTCTGCACCAACACCCGGCGGTCGTAGCGCGCGGCCAGCGCCAGACCGCTCGCGGCTTCGTCGGCGTCCTTCGCGATCGTCAGGCCGATCGTCGAGCCCTCGCGCACCGGCTTCACCACTATCGGCAGGCCAAACCGCGAGACCAGGCGCTCCACGACGTCGGCGCCCACGCCTTCCTTTATCTCGAGCTCCTCGAAGTCCGGGATGTGCAGGCCCGCGCCGGCCATCACCGAGTTCGCCCGCGACTTGTCCATGCACAGGGCTGATGCAAGAATCCCCGACCCCGTGTACGGAAGTCCGAGCAGCTCGAGCATCCCCTGCACCGCGCCGTCCTCGCCAAGCCTCCCGTGGAGCGCGTTGAACACGCACGCGAAGCCTCCATCGCGAAGCGTGTCCCACGTTGTCGCGTCGATGTCGACGCCGAGGACCTCGTGGCCGAGGCCCCTCAGCGCCTCCTCCACCTGGGCGCCCGAGCGCAGCGACACCTCGCGCTCGGCCGACCGGCCGCCTCGCAGCACCGCCAGCTTCATCGCCATCGCCCCACGAGCTCGACCTCAGGCTCGAGGTCGGCGTTGAAGCGCCGCTTCACCTCGGCCCGCGCTCGCTCGATCAGCTTCGCGACATCCGCGGCGCTGGCGCCGCCCTCGTTGACGATGAAGTTGCCATGGAGCTCTGAGATGAATGCCGCGCCCTGGCGCAATCCCTTCAATCCCGCGGCCTGCACCAGCCTGCCGGCCGAGTCGCCCGGCGGGTTCTCGAAGACGCTCCCGCAGTTCTTGGTCTTGATCGGCTGGGTCTCGTTGCGTTCTCGCGTCAGCTTGCCCATTTGCGCCTTCGCCTCCTCCCCATCGCCACGCTGCAGCTGGATGGTCGCCTCGACGACGAATCCGCCTTTCAGTGCACCCTCGCGCAGCGCTGACGTGCGGTAGCCAAACCGAAGATCGCTCGGCGTCCATTTCTTCTTGCCCGAGCCGGGCATGAAGCCGCACGCCTCGACCAGGACCTCGCTCAGCTCTTTGCCCCAGCAGCCCGCGTTCTGATAGACAGCGCCGCCGACTGACCCTGGCACGCCGATCGCGAATTCGAACCCGCGCAGGTTGGCGTCGGCTGCGAT
>DATCPW010000239.1:0-3341 GCA_036569865.1 Candidatus Dormiibacterota bacterium | reverse complement strand
TGGTCGCGTGCAGTCACCACATGGGCCGCTGGAAACTGGCCGAGCAAGGCCAGCGGCAGCTCATGGCGACGGTGGGCCTAGACAATAAGGACGAGCGCTGGTCCATGGTGCGCAAGCGAGGTGCGGGGCCCTACGCGTCTGACGATTCCGACACGGCCCGGATCTGGTGGACCGATGTCGGTGTCCATCAAAACCTCACTTTCGCGGTGCACCCAGACCCCATCTCCGGCATGCACTGCTGGCACCAGGCGGTCAGGGTGCGGCGCGCCGATCCGAGCGACAGCTACGGCGACATCGCGGTCGACCTGGCCAAGTCGCGGGAGGTGTATCGCAAGTGGCTGGCGATGACACGGCCGGCGGCGCAGGTCTCCCCCAACGGCACCCGCCGTCCCTACTGGCTGCTGCGGCCGCTCAAGCCGGCGCCAGCGGCTTACCGCCTGCCCGAGCCCACCGCGCCGGCACCTAAGAAGAACGGCCGGAGGAGCTGACGGAACTCTTCCGCGCCCTGGCTTGCCTTGCGGAGGCGCCTGGCCTCGAGACAGATCGGGTCGCGGGCCTGCTCGAGTTGCCAGGTCGAGCGGACGCCGCCGACTACACCGAGCTCTTCGGTCTCCAGCTCTGGCCCTACGCGTCTATATATGTAGGCGCCGAGGGGAAGCTTGGCGGTGAGGCCAGGGATCGTGTGGCGGGGTTCTGGCGCGCGCTGCATTTGACGCCTCCAGCGGAGCCGGACCACCTGGCGGCGCTGCTCGGTCTCTATGCCACCCTGGCCGACAGCGAGGCGTCAGAACAGGATCCCGCCCGGCGCCAACTGAGGCGCAGCTCACGGCAGGCGTTGCTATGGGAGCACCTGTTGAGCTGGCTGCCGCTCTACCTGGCAAAGCTGGAGGAGATCGCCTCACCTTTCTACGCGACTTGGGGAGACCTGCTTCGCGAAGCGCTGATCGGCGAGGCCCGTGCGTTCGGCGCCCCGGATCAGCTGCCCCTGCACCTCCGCGAAGCGCCCGCGCTCCCGAACCCGCAAGTGGATGGCGCTGACGTGTTCTTGGCCTCACTGCTGGCACCGGTGCGCACCGGGATGGTGCTGGTCCGCGACGACCTCGGCCGCGCGGCGCGCGAGCTTGGGCTCGGGCTCCGTCAGGGCGAGCGTGCCTACGTCTTGAAAGCGCTCCTCGGACAGGAGCCCGCTGCCACGCTCAAGTGGCTGGCCGGAGAGGCCGGCCGCTGGGCGGACGTTCACGCCTCCATGCCCGATGAGCTGGGACCTGTGCGCGGCTTCTGGCGCTTGCGCGCCCAGTCCGGCGAGCAGCTCGTGGCGTCGCTCAGTCCGGCCTTGGAGTGATCTGCCGGATCGCGAACTCCCGCGTTGGGCAGATGCGGCGGTCGCGCAGCTCCTGGAGCGTCCGCTCGAGCTTGTTCATCATCGTGACGCCGTCCGCGCACGAGAGCTCGTAGTCGCGGGAGTCGGTCAGTCCGAGCTTAGAGCGGGCCTGCTCGAAGAGCTGGCCGACCGTGGTGCTCCACGGCAGGCGCAACTCAGTCGAGCCTGACGGAGCGCTCACCACGACCTGGGCGTCATCGCTCATTCGCGCACCTCCTCGACTCGATACTCGGGCTCGGCATCGTTCGGATCCTCACGGTTCAGTGCGGCACAGACGGACTCCGCCCTCTCCAGGCTCTCGAACGTGAGTGGGGAGCCGTCCGGCCGCTGGAGATAGAACGACTTCCGGCGTCGATTGAAGATCGCATAGCGCTTGGATGGTTCTGAACCGTCCGGTTCCTCAGTAGCAGAAGACTCTGCAGTCGTCGTCGAGACCGACCTCCGTATAACGCGCCGCTCCCATCGCCCCGTCGACCTCTGGAATCAAGTCGTCCATCGTCATGTCGTGCAGCGACAGGGAGGCGGGGCAGACGTACAGCTTGACGCCCCCTTCCTTGGCGTCGCGGATGAAATCGAGCACCGACTTACCGGATCCCTCCTTGACGGTCAGATGCTCGGCCACGCCCTTCTTGAGCAGCAGGGTCGCGTCCATCGTGGTGACGATGACCGCCTCATAGTCGAGCGCCGTCGCCGCCATGGCCTGGAAGAAGGGGGTGCCGAGGCGGTGGGGGGTGTCCGGTCCCGACGTCATCATGATCAGCATTTTGTTCGCCACGGCTCCAGCCTCTCAACTTTAGGGTTGACTTCAGATGTCAGAAGCATAATATGCGGATATCCGAATAAATCGTTCCCGTTTGCATTAGCGGGCGGGTAGTGGAGGTGGTCGCATGGCGACTTTGGTCGCGGCCCCGGCAGACATAAGGGAACTGGTCAGAAGCACGGTCGACGAGTACCTGGCCGAGAAGCAGGCGGAGAAGGATGCCAAGCCCAAGAAGATGGCATTGATCGCCACCAAGGGCACCCTCGACATGGCCTATCCACCACTGATCCTTGCTACCACCGCCGCCTCTTTGGGCTGGGAGGTGGGCATCTTCTTCACGTTTTACGGCCTGAACATCATCCACAAGCAAAAGGGCAAGCACATGAAGGTGGCGCCGCTGGGCAACCCGGCCATGCCCATGCCGGTTCCCAACCTTCTAGGTGCCATTCCCGGGATGACCGCGATGGGCACCATGGTCATGAAGTCGATGTTCAAGAGCCACGGTGTCGCCTCGATCGACGACCTCCTCGAGGCCGCCGTTGACACCGGCGTCAGGCTCATCCCCTGCGCCATGACGATCGAGGTGTTCGGCTACAAGAACGGTGACTTCATCCAAGAGGCCGAGGCCCCGTGTGGCGCCGCGACATTCATCGACTGGGCCATGGACGCGGACATCAGCCTGTTCATCTAAAAGCAAAGGAGACCCGGACCTAGTGAGCACTCAGCAGTCGAAGGAGGAGTTCTACCAGCTCCATGCGCATCTCTGTAAAGCCCTCGCCCACCCGACCCGCCTTCTGATCATCGACGAGCTTCGTGACGGGCCTCGCTCGGTGAGCGAGCTGGTCGAGCGATTGGGTCTGCGGCAGAGCAACCTCTCCCAGCATCTCGGCATACTCCGCGACCAGCGGTTGGTCATCGCACGGCGTGATGGGCAGACCGTCTACTACAGCTTGCGCGACCCGCGGGTCACGCAGGCATTCGACCTGCTCAGGCAGGTCTTACGCAGTGTGCTGAGGGAGGGCGAGCGACTTGCCGTTGCCAACTGACCATGACTGAGCATCCCGCACCCCGGCCCAGCATTCCCGCACACGCGCTCATAGCGCCTGCACGCAAGTTCAAACGCGATCCAGCCACTGCCCCCACCGAGGACATTCGAGATGCGTGCTTCGAGCTTGAGAAGGAGGGCGAGTGGATCGTCCA
>DATCPW010000238.1:0-2574 GCA_036569865.1 Candidatus Dormiibacterota bacterium | reverse complement strand
GTCACGACCTTGCGCTGCTCGCGCACGACGCGATTCTAAGGTCGGCGTTAACGGGCAGGGTTCTTTCCGCCTCCACGGGTTCTTAGGCTGCGTCGACGTGAGACGTGCCGTTGCGGCGATCGCCGCCTTGATCCTGGGGCTCCATCCAGCCCCCGTTGCCGCCGCATCAGCGTGGGGCAGCGCCATGTACGGCGATCCGCCGGGGTGGTGCACCAACTTCTCGGACATGTGGGTCGCCACGGTTGTAACCAACGATCCGCACGTCGGCACCAACCCTGAGCAGAACACCTTCTACGGCTTTCATCCCAACCCCGGCTACGACGATTGGTACGGGTACTTCTACGGCGACTTCAGGGGAACGCCGGGCGATGCCTCAGGCTGGGTCAAGCTGCTGCACGAAAACTATCCCGACCACCACCACTGGAACTTCGCCAACAACGGTTGGTCAGTCCATGGGCATGCAAAGGAGTACCTGGCCTATTACAACTGGACGTTCGGCGGGCAATGCGGGATTGGCGCTTACGGCAGCGGATCGCCGCCGCCTTTCATGGCTGACCAGTACGGCTACCCGGTCGTCGACATCTATGTCGACTCGCGTCCGCCGTATCCGCCACAACCGCTCGTGACCGACATCTCGACAAACTCCATCTCTTTCACCTGGGATCCAGTCGGCGACCAGGGGGACGGGGCCGGCAAGGACTTCTTCGCCTCGGGGATGGGCCAGTACTCTTCTTGGCTGACGCTCGGGACCTCGACCACACGTCTGCAGGCGGCCACGACGCGGTCTCCTCGCACGCTCACTCAGTCGAACGTGAAAGCGGGGGACAAGGCATGCGTTCACGTCGTCGCAAGGGACAGGCTCTTGAATGCCACGCCCGAGAGCGTTTCTTGCGCCGGGCCGCTTGGGCCGCCGCCGATGCCGGATTGGAGCGCTCTCGCCAGCGTGGTGGCAGCGAATCCCACCTCACCAGGCCTGGTCGGGCTCGACTCGCTGTTCTGGCTCGATCCGATGCCCGCGGCCATCACCATGCATGAGACCTACGAGGGCATCGAATACACGGTGACCGCGGTCCCTGCCGGTGCCGCCTGGGATTTCGGCGACGGCACCCGAGCGAATTTCACCGACGCCTCAGGTTTCGGGCTGCCGTATCCGCAGACCTCGCCAGTCACTCATGTGTATCAGGCCCACGATCAGGCTGGCTATCGCGTGAAATCGGCGGTTCGCTATTTGGTGAGCTGGACCGCCTCGGTCAACGGCCGCACTGCGGGGCCCTACGAGCTCGGCACCACCAGCCTCGAGGCACAGCCCCTGTCATACCCGGTCGAGCAGGCCCAGCCGGAGCTCGTGTTCGACGGTTAGGACGCAGACCAACCGGTCATGGCGCCAATGGCAATGGAGACCACCGGTCCAGCCGGCACGTTCGTCCGGTCCTGGGAATAGCGAGCAGAGAGGAGGCGAAGCGCCTTGTGCTTCTCAGCGTCGTCAGTCACCACCCGGGCGTCGCCGTCAATCCGAACCCACCACAGCTTGGTCCAGTCATCCTCGTAGTGGTCGACGAGGATGGAGACCGCAGGGTTCGCGGCAATGTTGCGCAGACGCTTGAGATTGGTGGTCCGCTTGGGCTTGGAGTCGACGGCGAAGTAGATGGTCTGCTCATCGATGGCGAAGCAGACCGGAACGATGTGAGGGCGTCCGTCAGCGCCGACCGTCGCCAATCGAGCAACGGACGCGGAGGCGAATCGACTCCTCATCTCACGCTGGTCCACGAGCGCAGTTTGCGACTATCGTTGCCCGATGAGGCGTGTGAGCGCCGCTCTTGGTATCAGCGTCTCCGAGCAGTGCGTACACCCAGATGACCGGGAGCAGGAGCATCCGCAGCCAGGTGATGGCGTCAGCGACTCGCCAGGCCTGCTCTTGCATGAGCGAAGTCTGGCGTGCGGAGGCTATCTTTGACCCGTGCAGAGGCTCCGCACGTATACGGTCGAGGAGGCCAACGACGAGCTGCCGCGCGTGCGCAGGATCGTCGCCCGGATCGCCGAGCTCTCGGCTCTCGTACCTGAGCTCGAAGATCAGGCGCGCATCGCCGAATACGAGTCCAAGCGACCGAATGCGAGTCCTGAGAATCACGAGCGCCGGCAGCAGGCTCGCGATGCGGTCGGTGGCGCCGAGATGGAGCTTCTGAAAGCGGTCGCGAACCTGAACGGTATGGGCATCCAGCTCAAGGGTCCGCTCGAGGGCCTAATCGATTTTCCGTCGTACAGAGACGGGGAGCTGATCGAGCTGTGCTGGAAGCTCGGCGAAGAGCGCGTCGAACATTGGCACCATATCGGCGAGGGCTACGCGGGCAGAAAAAAGCTATAGGCGGCCGCTAGCTCTCGGTTCGGACTCCGCTTTTCACAGCTTCGTAGACAGCTTTGGCGACGCCGGCTGAGTCCAGGCCGTGCGCCTTCAAGATGTCCGAAGCCTTGCCCTGCGGCAGGAATTCGTCGGGCAGAGCCAATATGCGCACGCGGCCGGCAAGGCCGTGCGGCGCGAGCGTTTCGAGGACCGCGCCGCCGAAGCCTCCGGCGCCG
>DATCPW010000237.1:0-8514 GCA_036569865.1 Candidatus Dormiibacterota bacterium | reverse complement strand
GACCCGCAGCTGCTGCCCGAGCTGCCGCGTGAACTCGAGATCGGTGGTGGCAAGCGTCTCGGTGGTGACCGTCATCTGCACTCCCTACACCCTGCAAACTTGTTGCGGGGGACCCCTTTGAGGCGCGCTAGCGCCAACGAGTTAAGTCTATCGGTTGGCGTGAAAAGCCCCCGGATGGCCTGGGATACGACCGAATGTGGCCGAATGGCGTTAAAAAAAAGACCCGATTACGACCTTCTGTGCCCGAATGGCGCGTCTCCCGAAGCTTAGGCCTGTCCGGCGAGCTCCTCCACCTGGGTCACCATCCCATCCAGAATCCTAAGGCCGGCGTTCCAGAAGTCGGGGTCGGTGATATCCATGCCCAGCCGTCGAACCAGCTCGTCCGGCGGAGTTGAGCCGCCGGCCGCCAGGAACTCGAGGTAGTCGTCCACGAAAGCGGGCCCTTGCTCCAGGAAGCGCTGGTATACGGCGAGCGCCAGCAGGTTCCCGTATGCGTACGCATAGACGTAACCAGGGGTGTGCAGGAAGTGCTCGACGTAGCTCCACCAGCCCTTGTGCTCGTCGGTGAGGATGAGCGCGTCCCCGAACATCGGCTGCAGCATCGACTGGTAGATCTCCCCAAGCTGCTCGACTGCGAGCTCGCCTTCGGTGCGCCTGGCGGTGTGGCACGCATCCTCGAAGCGGTTGAACGCGACCTGCCGGAAGACGGTGGCGAATGCGTCCTCGCACTGGGTGCAGAGCATGGCGAGGCGGACCTTGGGGTCCTTTTCCTCGGTCATGATCCGGTCGAACGTCAGCGCCTCGCCGAAAACCGAAGCGGTTTCCGCCAGGGTCAGGGGTGGGTTGTAGTCGAAGATGTGCTGCTTCGAGGCGAGGAGGTCGTGGAGGCCGTGCCCAAGCTCGTGCGCGAGGGTGGTCACGTCGCGCAGCTTGCCGGTGAAGTTCAGCATCACGTAGGGGTGGTGCCGTGGCGTCACGGGCATGCAATAGGCGCCCCCAGCCTTGCCCGGCACGACCGGCGCGTCGATCCAGCCGTGCTTGAAGAAGTTCTCGACCAGCCCTCCCGCCTTCTTGGAGAAGCGGTTGTACGAGCCGAGGACGAGCTCCTTGGCGTCGTCCCACGACACATCTCGCGATGCCTCCTCCAGGGGCGCATAACGGTCCCACTCATGGAGGTCGCTGACACCCAGGAGCTTCCCCTTGACCCGGTAGTAACGGACGCAGATGTCGTAGCGGCCGGTAACCGCTTCGACCAGCGCCTGCACCGCCTGGTCGGAGGTCTCGTTGGAGAGGTTGCGCGACGAGATCCACGATGGGAATTTCCGCAACCGATCGTCGATGGCCTTCTCCTGAAGGATCACGTTGAAGATGTAGGCGCGGGTGCGGATGTCGCTCGAGAGAGCCGAGGTGATGGCGCCGCTCGCCCGACGCCGCAGCTCGCGGTCAGGCTCGCGGAGGAGAGTCAGCGCCTCGGCGAGAGCCAGCCGCCGGCCGTCCATATCAACGCTGATGCCGGAGCAGAGCTCCTCGAACAGCCGCGTCCAGGCCGAGTTGACGACAGGGCTGTAGTCGGTGAGGATCCGCTCTTCCGGCTCCGTCAGCTGGTGCGGCCTGAACTTGCGCGCCTCCTCGACGGCGTGGCGGTACTTGGCGGAAGCGGGATTTGCAAAGAGGCGTGCCGCCTGCTCGTCGCTCGTCTGCGCCAGCTCCAGGGTGAAGAAAACCCCGCGGCTTCCTCTCTCAGCGCTCGCCTCGCGAGTTCGAGCGAGCAGCCTTCCAGCGGCCGGATCATGCGTGTTCTGGCTGTGCAGCAGGTAGGCGTAGGCGTCGGGCTTCGCCGCCGCGTCTTCGTCATCCTCCAGCTCACGCATCATTGCAACGAACTCCGATGGCTCGAGGGTGGCCACCCTGCCCTTGTATTTGGCCTCGAACGCGATCGCCCGCTCCAGCGAACGCGCCAGCGCGGCCTCAAGCTTTGGGTCGGTCGGCGACTCGAAAAGATCGCTCAGGTCCCAGCGAACATCCTCTGCGCCGGTTCGCTTGAGCGTTTGAGCCACGGCGGGTCAGGATAACCGCTAAGGGGGCGAGTTCAGCCCCGTAACCACTAATTGGAGTCGCCGTTATGGCCTACGTGAGAGCTGCGGTTCTCGCATCGGTGGTTTTGGCGCTCTGCGCCTGCAGCGGCCTGCCCGGCAGCACGGGCCAGGCCTCCAGCTCTCCGACAACCCCGGTGATCACGCCCCCCGGTGAATCGCCGAGCACCTCGGCTTTTCCCAGCCCAAGCTCGGGCGGCCCTACCCCGCCCGCGCCGCTGGCGATGACATGCCCTTACCGAGTTTCCAGTGAGGCGAACCTGGCGCTCGTGAGGCTTCGAAACACGGCTGGAGTCATCGTCCGTGACATCAGCGACCTTTCCAATCCAATCTCCCGATGCACCTTTCACGGAACCGGCGGAAGCTACTTCCGTTTCATGGACTGGAGTCACGTCTCCTACATCGTCACCAACGCCGATGGTACCGGGGCGCTGTATCTGACCGACCTGTTGACCCGCCGGACTTCACTGGTGCGCGCCTGGACCGACGAGGCATCCCTGTACTGGGTCTATGCCTGGAGCCCGGACGCCAAAACCTTGAGCTACGTGAGCTCGAACTCTGCGGGGGGGACATGGCACGTGCTGTCGGCGCAAGGCGATGTGACCTTAAGTAGCCTCGGGTCGATGCCGGGGCGCGGCATCAACCCCGACTCCGACGACGCTATGACCGGATTCTCCGCCGACGGACAGTACGTTGCGCTGGAGCACACGTTCAGCGGGTCGGATGCAACCACCCCGCCCTTCCAGATCGTCCGTCTCTCAGATCACAGAGTCGTGTACAGCCGGAAGGACGGAACGATGGCGACGTGGGCGGGCGCAGGCGCCCGCTTGTTCTTCCGCACCCTCGCTGGAGTGGAGTCGTGGGACCCTAAGTCAGGTGTGCAGGTCGTCGTGCCCGGGTTGGCCTGGATCCGCCCCTGGCCCAGCGCCGACGGCTTGCGGATCCTTTACACGGCCGCGGATGGAACTGGGAACCATCACGTCGGCTACCTGCGCCTGGCCGATCAACCAGTCGTGGGCAACGTCTTGACCTTTCAACCCCGTACAGGAGCAGCTTTCTTGAACTCCACTCTCGTTTGGTACGCCGAGGAGTCTTCATGTTCCGAGGTGTCGTGCGGCCTCGGCGGGCCGCCTCTGACGGGCAGGACCTTTCTGCACGACCTGGTCACGGGCACCGAGCGCTCTTCAATCATTACGACGGTCTTCGACTCTTGGCCGCACGTCGGCGCTGCCTGAAAGCTGCGTACTCGAAACGCCAGGTGCGCGCGATTTCGCATCATGGGTCGGGAGCCACTCAACGGACTAGTTGACCCGGCCTGGCCGGTAATTCAGGATTGCGCAATCGTTTGATTGTCGGGTGCCTATACTGGCCCCGACCTTAGGCCGGAAGCGAGGGGAGTGGATGGAGTCCGACGCAGTAGGCTCCTGGTTGCTTTTGTGGCGCCGCTTTCGGCGTGACCGACTTGCGCTCGTGGGCGCTGCCTTCATCGTTGCGCTCGTGCTCCTGGCGGTCTTTGCGCCTGTCCTACCGATCCGCGACCCCAACCACGGCTATTACGAGCTGCTCCCGGCTGATGGCAGGCCCATTGCTCCCGGTTCGGTGTTCTGGCTTGGCAGCGATCCCAATGGGCGGGACCTGTTCAGCCGGCTGATCTGGGGAGCCCGCATCTCTCTGTTCATCGGCTTCATCGCGAACGGAATGGCCCTCGTGGTGGGCGTGTTCGTCGGCACGATTGCCGCCTATTTCGGCAAGTGGGTCGACATGATCCTCATGCGCTTCACCGACGTGATGATGGCCTTCCCGGTTCTTCTATTCTCGATTGCCCTGATCGCCATCCTGCAGCGCGGCGGCAACGTCCTCGTGATCGCCGCCGTCATCGCTCTCTTTTACTGGACTGCGGTTGCCCGCATTGTTCGCGGCCAGGTGTTGTCGCTCAAGGAGGTGGAGTTCATCGAGGCAGCTCGCTCATCTGGTGGGGCGCCGCGCCACATTCTCTTCCGGCACATCCTTCCCCACCTCGTGCCGGTGATCATCGTGTATGGCACCATCGGCATCGCCACCAGCATCAGCACCGAATCGATCCTCAGCTTCATCGGCATCGGTGTGCAGCCACCCACGTCGGACTGGGGGAAGATGGTCTCGGATGGGCAGAGCTACATGTTCCTGGCGCCCTGGTTGGTGATCTTTCCCGGGCTGATGATCCTGCTCACAGTTCTCGCTTTCAACCTCATCAGCGACGGGTTGCGTGACGCGCTCGATCCTCGACACAGGTCGCTGGTACAAAGAGTTGTCGGTGGATTCTCGACTGGAGGTCAAGCGCTGGGTACGAGCCCGCGGACGGCAGTGGAAGCCGAGTCGGCATAAGTGTTCGAAAGATTGCGAGGAGGTAACAAATGAGATACCACGTCAGATCGGTAGCGGCATTTGCCGCCGGAGTCATGTTCCTGGCCGCTTGCGGCGGCCCGAGCGCGGGGACGTCGGATCAACCCGTCTCCGGCGGCACTTTGAACATTTCAATGAAGGACGACTTCAAGACGCTTGACCCCGCGGTCGCCTACGACACAGATAGCTGGTCGGTCGAGCGCGCCATCTACAACGGGCTCCTGGACTACAAAGGTTTCACCACCGAGCTTACCCCTGACATCGCCGAGGCCATGCCTGCCATCACCAATGGCGGAAAGACCTACACGTTCAAGATCCGCAAGGGGGTCAAGTTCACCAACGGGCGTGAGGTCACGGCCGACGACTTCAAGTACTCCTTTGAAAGGATGCTCAATCCCAAGACCCAGGGACCGATGACTGGCGGCTCGTTCTGGGGCTCGATCACCGGTGCGGCGGACGTCTACAGCGGAAAGACCACTCAGCTCAGCGGAATCAAGGTCATCGACCCAAACACGCTGGAGATCGACCTTGACACCCCGAATCAGTCCTTTCTCAACGTCTTGGCGATGCCTTTTGGATTCGTGCTTGCGAAGGAAGCAGTGGCCGCTGCGGGCAGCGACTACGCACACCACCCGGTCGGGACCGGGCCTTTCATGCTCGACAAGTGGACCGCCGGCCAGCTCTTGGTGCTGAAGAGGAACCCGAGCTACTTTGGCAAGGCGGCTTATCTCAACGAGGTCGATTTTCAGATCGGCGTCGACGCACAGGTCGGCTTCCTGCGCTTGCAGCAGGGACAGGCGGACCTCGTCCAGCCGGATATAAACATCCCCTCGGCGCAGTACATCGAGCTGTCAGGCAACCCTACGTTCAAGAGCAGGATCGTCAGCACTCCAAACGTCGACATCTGGTACCTCGCCATGAACGTGAACATGAAGCCGTTTGACAACAAGCTGGTCCGGCAGGCATTCAACATGATCGTGAACAAGGCCAACCAGATAAAGGTGCTCAACGGCCGCGGCGTGATCAATAACGGCATCCAGGCTCCGCCGATGCCAGGATTCGTTCCGAACTACAACCCTCTCGGCCTGGACCAGAACGGGCAGAGCCTCGACAAGGCGAAGGCGCTGCTGACTCAGGCCGGCTACGGACCGGGCCATCCCTTTCCAGCGCAAGATCTCGTCTACCCGAAGGCGAATGCCGACTCCGACAACCTAGCCTCCGCCATCCAGCAGGACTTCCAGTCGGCTGGAGTCACCATCAACCTCAAGGGCCTGTCGTTCCCTGCGTTCCTTGACGTGACGGGAAAGCCGAACACGACGGCTCTGAGCTACGACGGCTGGATCCAGGACTTCCCCGACCCCTCCGACTTCATCGACCCGATCCTTACCTGCGCCGCGGCCAACGTCACTGCCAACGGAGGCGATGTCGCCTTCTACTGCAACAAGCAGCTGGACGCGCTTGACGACCAGGCCCGCGGAGACACGAACGCTGCGGAGCGGCTCAAGCTCTACCAGCAGATCCAGGACATCGTTGCAAGCCAGGACTTCCCCTGGGTGCCGATGTACTCCACGGTGGAAACCAGCGTCTCGGCCACGAGGGTCCATGGCTATGCGCTCCACCCCGTCTGGCCGCTCGTGCTCACGAGCATCTGGGTGACAGGCGGTAAATGAACTTGATTGGGAGGGGAGCTTCGGCTCCCCTCCCATGACCCTGGGCCTGGCTCGGTGACCCGTTACATCATCCGGCGGCTCGCCTGGATGGTCGTGGTGCTCTTTGGGGTCGGAGTGGTCACCTTCATCATCGCCTTCCTGGTTCCCGGCGACCCTGCCCGCCTGTACGCGGGCTCCAACGCCTCTCCCGCCTCGATCGCGATCATCCACCACCAGCTGGGCCTCGACCGTCCGGTCTACATCCAGTTCGTGGACTACATGTGGCGCGTGCTTCACCTCGATTTCGGCTACTCGTACAGGTACTCGGCCCCCGTCCTCCCCGCGATCCTGCAACGATTCCCTGCCACGGCCGAGCTGGCCATTGCAGGCGTGTTCGTCGAGGTCGTCATCGGCCTGCCGATCGGCATCCTGGCCGCCACCCGACCGGGCAGCATCTGGGATCGGATCACGATGGTCTTCACGTTCGTCACCCTGGCCGCGCCACCTTTCTGGCTCGGCCTCCTGTTCCTCTTTGTGTTTGGAGCCGTTATCCCCATCTTCCCGCTGGGAGGCTATGGTGATGGGGCGCTGCAGTACCTGTTCCTGCCGGCCCTCACCCTTGGCCTTGGAGGCGCCGGCTACTATGCTCGGCTGCTCCGCGCAGTGCTGCTCGACATCCTCCCTAAGGATTACATCCGCACTGCCAGGGCAAAAGGAGTGAGTGCAGGCGCTGTCATGTTTCGGCACGCCCTGCCGAACGCGCTGACGGTGATCGTGACTCAGCTCGGTATGGACCTGGGCTACTTCCTCGCCGGGGTCGTGGTGATCGAGACTGTGTTCGCGTGGCCGGGAATCGGGAAACAGGCGGTGGATGCAATCTTCAACCTCGACATCCCCCTGGTGATGGGCACCGTTCTGTTTGGCGCGTTGTTGATCGTCACGGCGAATGTCGTGGTTGACATCGCATACACGTTCATCGATCCACGCGTTCGGTACTGAGGCACAGGCAGAGACATGCCCACTCCAATCCTGCAGGTGCGTGACCTACGCACACAATTTGCAATGCCGTACGGAATCATCAATGCCGTCGATGGCGTGAGCTTCGACCTCTACCCTGGTGAGAGTCTCGGCATCGTAGGCGAGTCGGGCAGCGGAAAATCCGTGACCGCCCTCTCCCTCCTGCGGCTCGTGCCGGAGCCAGGCCGCATCGTCGGAGGCAAAGTCATGTTTCGCAACGAGGACCTGCTCCAGATAACCGAGCAGGAAATTCGCGAGATTCGCGGCCGTGATATTGCCATGATCTTCCAGGACCCGCAGAGCTCGCTCAATCCGGTTCGACGCATCGGATTCCAGGTTGACGAGGCGATGCTGGCGCACGGCAAATCAAAGGCGGAAGCACGCGCACGCACGATCGAGCTGCTCACGAAGGTGCGCATCCCCGCCGCAGAGAGTCGTGTCAAGGACTTTCCACACCAGCTGAGCGGCGGTATGCGGCAGAGGGCGATGACTGCGATGGGCCTCGCCAATGCGCCCGCGATTTTGCTCGCCGACGAACCGACGACCGCCCTGGACGTCACGGTGCAAGCGCAGATCCTCGAGCTGCTTGCCGACCTCAACCGCGAGCTGGGCACGGCAATCGTGATGATCACCCACAACATGGGTGTGGTGGCGGGGCTCTGCTCGCGCGTGATGGTGATGTACGCAGGTCAGATCGTCGAAGAAGGCCCTGTCGAGCAGATCTTCGACAACCCGCAGCACCCCTATACCTGGTCTCTTCTCAAATCGATTCCGCGGGTCGATGCCCTTCGCCACGAGCGCCTGCGCTCAATCGAGGGCATGGCGCCGGACCTGTCGAATCCACCCTCCGGCTGTAGCTTTCACCCGCGATGTCCATTTCGGATCGAGAAATGCTTCACGAAGGAGCCGGAGCTCCTTGAGGTCGCAAGCGAACAGCGTGCAGCGTGCTGGGTGACCATGGATCGCGCACGGCGCGAGATGGGCGCAGACAGCTTGATCGACATCCGCCCAGGCGCCGGGTCCGGCGTCCACCCCGGAGAGGAGATCTGATGGCGGCGACCCCGGCTGTTGCGAGATTGTCACCTAGACCTCCAGGCGGTAAGCCGCTCGTAAGAGTCGAGAACGTCGTGAAGCATTTTCCGGCGGGTCTCGGCCAATCGGTGAAGGCGGTCGACGGGGTCAGCTTCGAGATTCGCGAGGGCGAAACGCTCGGGTTGGTGGGTGAGTCGGGCTGCGGCAAGTCAACGCTGGCGAGGCTGGTCACGCAGTTGCTCCCCGTGACCTCTGGCAAGATCTTTTATGGAGACATCGAGCTTACGAAACTGCGCGGCGAGAAGCTTCGCCAGCAGCGCCGCCAGATGCAGATGATCTTT
>DATCPW010000236.1:0-2654 GCA_036569865.1 Candidatus Dormiibacterota bacterium | reverse complement strand
GACGGCGTGAGCTTCGACATCCAGCGCGGCGAGACCCTGGGCCTGGTCGGCGAGTCCGGGTCGGGCAAGTCGACTGTCGCGCGCACGATCATGCGCTTGATCCCCGCGACCAGCGGCGACGTCCTGCTCGACGGCAAGAGCGTCTTCAAGGCGTCCGGGGACGAGATGAAAAAGCTCCGGCGCGACATGCAGATCATCTTCCAGGACCCCTATGGCTCCCTCAACCCGAGGATGCCGGTCGGCGAGATCATCGCGGAAGGACTTGTCATACATGGCATAGGGTCGCCAAGGGAGCGCGAGGCGGCCGTCAATCGGCTCCTCGAAATCGTCGGTTTGCGAGGCCAGCACCGAGGGCGGTTCCCCCATGAGTTCAGCGGCGGCCAGCGCCAGCGCATCGGCATTGCCAGGGCCCTGGCCCTGACCCCAAACCTGGTCATCGCCGACGAGCCCGTCTCGGCCCTCGACGTTTCCATCCAGTCCCAGGTTCTCAACCTGCTCAGTGACCTGCAGAAGGAGTTCAACCTCACCTACCTATTCGTCGCCCACAACATGGCGGTGGTCGAGCAGGTGAGCGATCGCATCGCGGTCATGTACCTGGGCAAGATCGTCGAGGTCGGCCCCGCAGAGGAGCTGGTCAGCAACCCGAAGCACCCCTACACCAAGGCGCTGATCTCGGCAGTTCCCATTCCAGACCCGGAAGCCCACCGGGAGCGAACCGTGCTCAAGGGTGATATTCCGAGCCCGATCAACCCGCCTTCAGGGTGCCATTTCCGAACCCGCTGCCCGATCGCCACGGATCGATGCGCGGTCGAGGAGCCGCTTCTCCGCCCGGTCGGCAAGGATCAGATCGCAGCCTGCCACTACGCGTAGCCGGCACCATGCCCGGGCCGGCGAGTGGTTACTCCGTGGCGGCGACAGCGAGAACGCGGTAGCCCTTTTTCGACTTCACACGCTGGACCTTGTAGCCCTGGCCCTCCAGCCAGGTGGCTAACGAGTCAGCTCCGAGGTTGCGCTGCACGACGAGGTAAGCCTTGCCTCCCGGTGCCAACCGGGGCAGCCAGCGCTGCAGCAGCTCGTGCAGGGGAGCTTTGCCGACACGAACCGGCGGGTTCGAGTAGATCGCCGCGAACCTCAGCTGCTCTGGAACTTCGTCGGGGAGCGCCGCGACGACGTTGGGGGTCTTGGACGTGACGGCATTGGCCCGCGTCAGCTCGAGCGCCCTCTCGTTCACGTCCACCGCCCACACCCGGGCGCCGGGCGCGCGGCGCGCCAGGGCGATGGCGATAGGGCCGTAGCCGGAGCCTAGATCCAGCAGCTCGCCGCTGGGAGGGGGAAGGGGGGCTTCCTTGAGCAAGGTCAAGGTCCCCAGGTCAATGGCGCGGGAGCCGAAAACACCCCGGTCAGCCTGGAGCTCGATCGCCAGGTCGCCGGCGCGCAGGTGCAGCGCGCGCCGTTTCGACTCGACCTCGGGCACGGGGTCGAAGTAGTGGGCGCGCTTGCCCGCCCTGGCCTCAGAGTCTGGGCGGGGAGTGCGGCTCGCTAGGGGGGGTCGGATTTTGGGTATACTCATCGTTTGTCGCCCAATCGGCTATTGCCGCGTGGGATTTGAACCGTAATTCGGAGACGCATTTGCCCACAACCCAGCAGCTGGTCCGCACCGGACGTAAGGCGGCCAGAACGAAGTCTAAGGCGCCGGCACTGAAGGGCTCGCCGCAGCGGCGGGGAGTCTGCGTGCGCGTCTACACCCAGACGCCCAAGAAGCCGAACTCCGCCCTCCGGAAGGTCGCCCGCGTGAGGCTGACCACCGGCATCGAGGTGACTGCATACATTCCCGGCATCGGACACAACCTCCAGGAGCACTCGGTCGTGCTGATCCGGGGTGGAAAGGTCAAGGACCTGCCAGGCGTGCGCTATCACATCATCCGCGGCACCCTCGACACGGCCGGCACGAAGAACCGCAAGAAGGCGCGCTCGAAGTACGGCGCCAAGCGCGAAAAGAGCAAGGCAGCCTAAATGCCGCGCCGAAGCAGTCCTGTCAAGCGTGTCATCGCGCCCGATCCTGTCTACCAGTCGGAGGCGATCGCCAAGTTCGTGAACGTCGTCATGAACAAAGGCAAGCGCTCGACTGCCGAAAAGGTCGTTTACGACGCGCTCTCGCGCGCCAGCAAGCAGGCCAAGAAGGAGCCCCTCGAGGTGTTCGAGTCGGCGTTGCGCAATGCCACCCCCTTGCTGGAGGTGAAGCCTCGGCGAGTCGGCGGCGCCACCTATCAGGTGCCCGTCGAGATCAGGCCGGAGCGCAGGCTCGCGCTCGCGCGCCGGTGGATCGTGCGTTTTGCGCGCCTCCGGGGCGGGAAAAGTATGTCTGAGAAGCTTGCGTTCGAGATTCTTGACGCCGCCCAGAACACGGGTGGGGCCGTCAAGCGCAAAGAGGAAACCCACCGGATGGCTGAAAGCAACAAGGCTTTCTCCCATTTCCGGTACTAGTTAAGAGAGATGAGCTTGGCACTGAAGATGGCGGAGCGGCCGGTGTCCATCGAGAGGACCCGGAACATCGGGATCATGGCCCACATCGATGCGGGCAAAACGACCACGACCGAACGCATCCTTTTCTATGCCGGCCGGATCCACAAGATGGGAGAGGTGCACGAGGGTGC
>DATCPW010000235.1:0-7403 GCA_036569865.1 Candidatus Dormiibacterota bacterium | reverse complement strand
CCTAACAGAGGACCGCCAAAAACCAGGCTGCCGGCGGGCTGTGGCTATGAGTTGTGCAGCTTGGGGCGCCGGCGGGAGGCACGGAACGCGTAACACCGTGCCTTCCAGGGCGGCGCGACCGAGTGGAGAGGCTCGAGTTCTGGCCAAGACGTGAATCGGCACGGGACCTTGGAATGGGCGGTCGACGTGGCGGCGATCGATCGTGCGCGTGTCCTGCGGGGCTGGACACGTCGGGACTTGGCTAGCCACGCTCAGGTCGACGAGGGAACTCTGTGCGACCTCTTCGCGGGTCGCCGGCGGCCAACGTTCGGAACGCTCAGAGCACTCTGCCAGGCGCTGGGCCTCTCGTTCGAGGACGTGGTCGTCTTTGCGCAGTAGGCTTCGGGGCGTCGTGGGAGAAAGGGTGAGCAGCCAGCCCGAACTAGTTCTGCGCCCGTCGTGGCGCAAGTTCGGCAAATCGGTCCTGCTGCGCTTCACTCCGGCGCTCGTTATTTATGTCGCCCTCCAGTTCTGGCTTGCTGGTCAGTCGGGGGGCCACGATTCAGCCTATGAGTTGCTGCCGATTGGTGTCTTCGTCTTGGCTGTTCTGGGCGACGTGGCATACCGCATGGGCACAGTGGTTCGCGTAACCGCAGACCATGTATCGATAGAGCCTCCGTTGATCCCGCATAAGGTTGTCCCAAGACAACATGTTCGAGGTGTCGCCGTCCGTTGTGTGTTCTCGTACGGTCGCTCGACGGTGTACGCGATCATCTATGACGATCACAATCGCAGCATCGCCACGTTGCCCGAGGGGATCTGGGATGAGGATGGCCTGCGCCGACTTCAAGTTTCGCTTGGTGCAAAGGACCATGCCACGCAATATGTCTCGGCAGCCGAGCTCAGCAGGGAGTTTCCCGGAGCGCTCACGACCAGTCGCTACGCCGGGTGGGTTCTCGCGTTCGTTGTCATTGCGCTGAGCTTTGTCGGGGTTGCCCTCCAAGGCCGTTAGAAGTACGCGTTGACGCGGTTTCCGATTTCTATAGACAAGACCAGGAGGTCCTCATAGGTAAATGGTCTCGACCAAAATCGTGTCGCGGAGCTAAGATCGAGCCGAATTCGCCAGGGATCGAAGACCAGTTGGTAAGGAAAAGCTGGGTGCTTGAAACCGGCCATAGTTCCCGCAACCTCCTATAACAAGAAAAGGCTGTGTCATACAATTGTGATACAATCCATTAAATGGAGAAGGCGATTTCGATCAGGCTAGATGAGCAGGCTCAGGAAGCGCTCCGCAGCCTCACCGGGGCTGGTCGAAGCCAATCCGATGTCGTCCGAGAAGCTATCGTCGAGCTCGCGCGGCGCGGGCAGCGCGGTGACCTTGTCGCTGAGGCGAAGCGCCTAAGCGTTGATCGCGAGGATCGTACAGAGAAAGCTCGCGTGGCCCGTTTGATGGAATCCCTTCGTGCAG
This sequence comes from Candidatus Dormiibacterota bacterium, assembly GCA_036569865.1. Taxonomy (GTDB): domain Bacteria; phylum Chloroflexota; class Dormibacteria; order Dormibacterales; family Dormibacteraceae; genus Palsa-872. Next base: position 5,956 of record DATCPW010000235.1, on the reverse strand, counting down.
CGAGGTGAGGTCTTTCGACTGCGAGCGCCCCGCGGAACCAGAGGACACGAACAAGCCGGGCACCGTTTCGGCGTGGTCCTTCAGGTCGATGAATTGCTCAGCTTGTCAACAGTGATCATCGCCCCTACCTCTACTCGTGCCCAACCGGCCTCATTCAGACCCGAGGTAGAAATCGACGGTCAGCTGACCCGGGTCTTGCTCGAGCAGCTCGGCGCAGTCGATCCGAGCAGGCTCGGCGAATCCCACGGGCTACTTGCGTTTGGTGAGCTCCGTGAGGTTGATCGCGCGCTGGCAGTGGTTGTCGGCCTCGGCGAATGACGACGGGCCCTGAAACCAGTGCCGTTTCTAGGCAGCCGGGTATGCGGCGAACAAGCTCGCCTCGGTTGGTACGAGCGTTGGTGGTGTGCGTCGTTATGCTGGGCGCGGCTTTCTTTCTAGGGTGGATTGGCGTGCGCACCATCGTCAGTCAGGTTGGCAGCGTGCCGCACTGGTTGGGTTGGGCGATTTTTGCATTGGGATTGATCAAAGCCGCATTCTGGCTTTACGTAGCTGGTTGGTTGATTCGGCGTCGTGATGTGGTGATGCTTAGTCGCTGAACCGGCTGTAGGCATAACGAGTTAAGAGAGTTGCGCGAAAATTTCGATGTCGCGCTAATATCGAGCCGAATACGGTAGGCCTTAGCCCCCGGTTGGGACCAGGAGACCGCGAGTTCGAATCTCGCCCGCCCGACCAACATGTTTCTGAGCGCTGAAAACGGAACCGATTTCGATCTCGTTTCGGCCGGATTGGAACGCATTGGGCGCGGGGTGGGGAACGCCTCTGAAAAACCCCTGGAACCTGCCGTCGATGCGGTACATGTCACGATCCCCTAATGCTCAGTCTCGGACGCTTGTTACTCAGGAGACTCGGTCTGCGCCGCGCCGTAGATCGGCTGCCAAAGCCACCCACCGCCGAGGAGTTGCGCAGCCTGGGGAACAATGCGGGGTCGGGAACTGCGGCCGCACTCGACCAGTTCGCGCTTGCTCTACTCGCAATCGATAAAGAAGGCGACCAGCAACTGCGACAGGCCGCTGTCGGTGAAGTCGAACAGCTAGGTGCAAGAACCTGGCTTGCGCTGGATGTCACGACGCGGACGAGCTGGTGGAATGCTCCGGCCTGGTCGTTCGCGGTACGAAACACGCTCGCGGAGTCCGAACCGACCGCGCTCGGACTTGTGCTTGCTTCGTTTCACCCCGACGGCCACATTCGTGAAGCTGCCGTCGCTCGAATGGCGGAGCTGGAAGCCGTGGTCGTAATCGCTCCGCTATCCGTGCGGTGCGCTGACTGGGTTCAGGAAGTGCGCGATCGGGCTCGGGTGGCCATTGAAGCGCGATTGTCGGCTCGCGACGGTGCCGTCCTCGTCGCGGCTGCTGCGATTGGACTGATGATGAGGGACCGTCAGGAAGGGACTTGGCTCGCCGAAATCGTTGAGGACCGTCTGCGGAACGGCACTACGGCAGAACTCAACGCCGCCCTGAGTGCCAAGGACTGGCGCACACGAAGAGCGGCGTATGCGGCCGCCATCGAAAGTGGGAGGCTTGACCTACATGAGCTTCTTCAAGCGGCAGCCAGAGACAGTGATATGCCGGTCCGAACGCTATGTGCGCGGGCTGCGGTTGTGCGAGCCCTCGGTGATGGTGCGACGAACGGCCTTCAGCCGCTACTCCTAAGCGGTACCGCCCTAGTTCGCGCCGAGGCTGTGGCTGCGTTGGCACAAGCTGGTGATACGGCGCCGGCATCGTCTGCGCTTATTGATCGCAGCCCCATAGTTCGTTGGACGGCGCAAGTTGCGGTTCGACGCGCCGGCACGTCTCCAGCGAACCGGTATCGAGAGCTTGTTTTAACCGATCCACCTTCTCCTGCGGCACTAGCCGGCCTCGGCGAAACTGGCGATGACTCCGACGTTGCGGTGATTAGTCGCTGGTTGAGCCATCCCGCGGCCAGAGGTCGCGCCGAGGCCGTGCGCGCTCTGCGCAAGTTGGGCGCTGCAACGCCCGAACGCGTCGGGCACATGCTGACGGATGACTCTGCAGCGGTGACGCGACAGGTGACGAAGGCTCTGATCGGTCATGCGCGAGAGATTAATGTCGAAGTTCTTAGTGAGCTCATACGGGCGGATCATCCAAGGCACGTCCGGGTGGCCGCGTATCGGTTGCTGAGGGAACGCGACGTGTGGTCGCGATTGTCGGCAGACTTGCGCTTTATCGATGATGACGAGATCGCCGTCAAGATGCGGGCACGCGCAGATCTCGAGGCTTGGCTCAAGCGGGACGCTGCCACCACGTACTCCCGCCCGCAAGGCTCAACGGCCGAGGAACTGCGGACCCTGCTCGACCAGGGCGAACGATTCTTGAACCCGAAGACGACAAAAGATCTGAGGTTTCACCTGGGCCTGCAAAAGGGCAGTAGCGAGCCGCCTCTCGATGCCGGGTCCTAGGTACGACGGTAAGCGAACGCCTCCGGATCGTCGGGCGCTCGTTCATCTCGTAGTTGCTGTAAGCCCTGAGCTGCGAAGTAGCGGACATCTGCGTCTGTGTCGTTCAGCGCAGCGGCTAACAGGTCCCCCGCCAGCGGGAGAGCTAAGTCGGCGACCGCATACACCGCCGCACAGCGCACTGCCTCGTCGCCGTCCGTAACTGCCTGCATCAAAGCGTCGTGCGCGCCGTTGTCATTCGGAAACCGGGCCTTGAGGCGAGGCACCGCCTCCATGCGGACGATCGCGTCAGGGTGTTTCAGAACAAGGGCGATCAGATCGTCGCAGTCGACTGCCGCCTGGGCGACGCGGGACGCTGCCCTAGCGGCGACGCGTCGCGGATCATCTTCGCTGACAATCGGAATCGGGCCAATTGGCCCTATAAAGAAGGCGCCGGTCTTCTCGCCCGACATCGCATGATGATGCTAGACCGTGGTCGGTAAGAGCGTAGTTATCGATCGAACCCGGCGAATCCTGAGGTCCGATCCGGAGGCGAGCTGCTGCCGGCTAGCAAACTAAAGACTCGTTTGCGCATCTAGCGATGCGCGACAACCAAGTTAAGAGACTTGCGCGGATATATCGATGTCGCGCTAAGATCGAGCCGAATACGGTAGGCCTTAGCCTCCGGTTTGGGACCAGGAGACCGCGAGTTCGAATCTCGCCCGCCCGACCATCGCCTTCTGAGCCTCAGGACTTGCCGCTGAAGTCGACATCCTTGGTCTCGACCGTCCCGGCCGTCCGCCCCGGCGCCGTCTGGTATTTCCAGTACAGATTCGTGTGTGCGATGACCACGTCCGGCGGCGGCGCCCCCCATGCTGACTTGTCCCCCGTCGTGTGGGCGTCGCTGACAAGAGTCGCGTCGTATCCCCTGGCGAACGCACCGTGAATGGTGGAGCGGATGCATGCATCGGTCTCGGCGCCGACGACTATGAGTCGCCCGATGCCGAGGTCGGACAGCACGGTCTCGAGGGTGGTGTCCTCGAAGGAGTCGCCGTACTTCTTCTCGATGCGCGGTTCGGCGTCGGCCGGACTCAGCTCGGGGACGATCCGCCAGTTGTCGCTCCCTTTCGTAAGTTCTTCGTCGGAGTGTTGGACCCAGACAACGGGGACCCGTTCCCGCCGCGCCTTCCTGACAAGGCTGCCGACGTTGGCGACGACCGCGTCGCGCTCATGAGCTCCTCCCATGACGCCGTTCTGCACGTCGACGACGAGGAGTGCGGTCTTCGGCCGGTTCTTGAGTGTGGTCATTCTGTGACCTTACTCAACGCTGGGCGCCTGTGTCCACCCCGGTTGACCGTTACCCAGCCGGGCCTGCCTCGTTAGGACCACATATGGCTGACGACCTATGGATTGAGCCCCGCGAAGACGAATCGGAGCTTGCGGAACGGCTTGGTCCCCGGCGTCGACGAGCCGTCGGACTGATAGCGGTCGCGGCGATTGCGGCTGTGGCAGCGAGCGCGGCCTATCTGAACTCGACTGGCACGTCTCCTCTTGGAGCTTCCCCTGCAGCGGCCAGGCTCGCGACTCCATCGCCAGCCGATTACGCCCCGCCCGGAGGTGGGCTTGTACTCATGGACCCGACCCGCCCAAGTCCTCCCTTGCCGAGGACGGCTGGACTGCTGCGTGACGGTGCGATCAGCGTCCTGATCGAACAATTCGGAGGCATGAATGACAAGCCTCCGCTGAGCATGATTGCCTGGGTCCGCATAACCGATCCCGCCGCAGTCCGCCACCTTGTGCATGAGCTCAACGCCCTGCCGGCATTTCCGGGCGGCATATTCTGCCCGATGGATGACGGCTCGTACTTTGCGTTGGCTTTCGCCTATGCCCGCGGAACCACTACAACCGTCAAGGTCGAGGCGAGAGGTTGTGGCGAGGTATTTGTGGGTGGATCGACAGAGCCGGCGGCCTGGACTCTCGCCTCGCCTGCGTTTCTTGACGCTTTGAGAGGACTGCTCGCGCATCCACCGGCGAGGCCCTAGTAGGCGAGCGGCCGGCGGACTAGCTGATCTCGCGAGCGCTTACAGCGGTTGTAATCTTCCGAGAGGGACTTCGATGATCGAAAGTCCAATCGCTGGGTTTGTGGACACGGGCTTTGAGCCCGTCCGTGATGCCTTCGTCGCCAACTTCGACCGCCACGGCGAGGTCGGCGCTGCGTTTTGCGTTCACCGTCACGGCCGCGTGGTCGTTGACCTTTGGGGCGGCGTAACAGAGCCGGGCGGTTCGGACCCCTACACCGGCGACACCCTGCAGATGGTCATCTCCACCACCAAGGGCGTGGTCGCGATCGCGGCGCACATCCTCGCCGAGGAGGGCAAGCTCGACTTCGACACCCCGGTCAGCGAGTACTGGCCCGAGTTTGCCGCCGAAGGCAAGGGGAAGATTCCGGTTCGCTGGCTCTTCAGCCATCGCGCCGGCCTCGCCGCCATCGACAGGCCGCTCAACCTCGACGACGTTCTCGCCTGGGATCCTGTCGTCGCCGCCCTGGCGGCGCAGCGACCAAATTGGGAGCAGGGCTCGGCGCACGGTTACCACGCCATCACGTACGGCTGGCTCGCCGGCGAAGTCCTCAAACGGATCACGGGCGGAAGCGTGGGCAAGGTGGTCGCCGAGCGCCTGGCGCGCCCGCTGGACTTGATCTCTGGATCGGCCTTCCCGACGCACTCAACGCGCGGGTGGCCCCCCAGATTCCCGCGCCACCGCCTGCACCAGAAGATCCGCCGGATCCTTTTATGGCCCGCCTCGCCGACCCCAGCTCCCTGATGCATCGCGCGTTCACGAACCCCACCGGCATGTTCACAGCGGCCAACACGCCCGCCTTCCGTGCCGCCGAGGTGCCCGCCGCCAACGGCATCGCCACCGCCCGCTCGCTCTCCCGCCTTTACGCGGCCTGCCTCGGCGAGGTGGACGGCGTGAGGCTCCTCAAGCCGGAAACGCTCGAGAAAGCGATGGCGACCCAGGCCAAGGGCGAGGACCTGGTCGTTGGCTACGAAGCCCACTACGGCACCGGCTTCCAGCTCACCTTCCCAAGCCGGCCCTTTGCCGGCGAGGGCTCCGTCGGCCACTACGGGATGGGTGGTTCGGTCGCCTTCGCACACCCCGAGCGGGGCTTGTCGTTCGGCTACGTCATGAATCAGATGCTCTCGCCCAGCGGGCCCGATCCACGCTCGACTGCCTTGATCCAGGCCGTCCTTCGCTGCACGGGTGAGGCTTAAGGCCGCAACCGACCGGCGGCAGTCCTAAGATTCAGGCGCTGGTGGGAACGGATTGAACGTTGCCGATCTCGTGTTTGGCGTCTGCCTTCTCGCGGGGGGCGCTCTCCTGCTGCTCACGCTGATCCTCGATGACATCTTCAGCGGCTTGCTGGGAGCCATCCACCTCGGTTTTGACGTTGCCGGTGTGTCCCCCGCCCCCATGCTGCTCGGCTTCCTCGCCATGTTCGGC
>DATCPW010000234.1:0-9062 GCA_036569865.1 Candidatus Dormiibacterota bacterium | reverse complement strand
AATTTGTTTAGTGGCTAAGTGGAACCCGCTGGCGTTGAAGCTCTTGATGTGGGTCATGGGCGTTTTGATAGTGATGGGCTCAGGGCTGGGCTTCATTGGTAGCACCTTTTTCGCGTTTGACACCTGGGCTGGCGTTTCGGCGTCGGTGGCAGGGATCGCGTTCGGCGCGGGCATCATGATCGCCGGCTTCGACCCCGAGGGAAATGTGAGCTGGGTGAGAGCCCTGATCATCTACGCGATCCTCGAGGTCGTCTACCAGATCTTCAACCAGATCACAGTTGGTCGTTTTGACATCGTGCCGTTGGTGATCGCAGTCATCGTCGCCGCAATGCTTCTCTGGCTGTACCCGAACAAGGCTCAGCTCTGGATGAGCTCGAGCAACTCGATGGCCCACAAGGCTTAATCACAAGCATCTTCGTCAAGGGGGCAGCTCAGCTGCCCCCTTTTTCTTTTTCGTAGGAGGGGAGCTATGCGAGTGATCAAATCGGCTGACCGGATCGGTGGCGACGCGGAGCCGCCAAAAGGCAAGTTCCACGGCCATGCTCTGCAGAGCCTGCTGCACCACACAACCGAGGAGACGAGGGCAAGTTTCGTCCGCTTCGAGCCCGGCGCCCACACCCACTGGCACAAGCATTCGGGCGGACAGGTGCTTTACATCGTCGACGGCCTCGCTCGCGTCCAGGCGTGGGCCGAGGAGGCTGTTTCGCTGGCGGCGGGCGACACAGTGGTCGCTCCGCCGGACGAGAAGCACTGGCATGGTGCGGGAGAAAGCGGCCCGATGACGCAGCTGGCCCTAACGTCCGGCGAGGTCACGTGGCAAGAAGAAGTCGACTCCGCCTACTAGCGCCCGTTCTCGTCCGCTAGCGTCGCAGGGTTGGCCGGGGTTTCCCCGGCCATGACTTTGTTTTTGCCACTCCCAATCGTGGACTGGAGAAACTAATCCGTAGTAAATCCCATCCCGGGAGAGAGAGCAGAGCCTGCGGCGAAGCCGCACGCTCAATGAGAGAGGACCGACTGGTCCTTTCTCATACGTCAGTCCGTGCCGGGTTCGTCTCCGCTGACTATCCAGCGGCCGCCGCCGGCGGCCGAGACCAGGTCATCGGCTGCCTGCGGGCCCCACGACCCTCGTGTGTAAGGTTCCGGGTGGCCTTCGGCCTCCCATGACTTGATCAGGGGGTCGACAATCTCCCACTGCAGCTCGATCTCTTCGGCCCCGGGGAATGCGGAGTGTCCACCCGCGAGCACCTCTGACAGCACGTTCTCATAAGCGTCTGGCAGCGGCGCTTTGGTCAGGCCCTTGTAGTCGAGCTTCATGCCCGCGGGCACCATCTCGAACCGCGTGCCCGGTCGCTTGGCGCCGATGCGGATGGTGATGCCTTCGTCGGGCTGGATGCGAATCACGATCAGCGAAGGCACGCCACGCTGGCGGTTGCCGCCGATGCGCAGGTGCGGAGCGTCTCGCAGCTTGATGACCACCTCGGTGACCCGGCGCTGCAGCGCCTTGCCGGTGCGCAAAAAGATCGGGACGCCGTCCCAGCGCCAGTTCTCGATCGACAGGCGAACCGCGGCATACGTCTCGCGCCGCGAGTCATTGTCTACGGCCTCCTCGTCGAGGTAGCCGAGGTACTGTCCGCGGACTGCGAAGCTTGGGTTGATGGGGGACATCGCGCGCAGCGCTGCGCGCTTGGCGCGGCGCACGTACTCGGCGTCAAACGTGGTGGGCGGCTCCATGGTGACCAGGGCGAGCAGCTGGAGCATGTGGTTCTGGATGACGTCCCGCACCGCGCCTGTCTGGTCGTAGTAGCCGGCCCGCTTCCGGATGCCCTCCTCCTCCGCAACTGTGATCTGGATGGTCTCGACCAGGTTGCGGTTCCACACCGGCTCGAACAGCGAGTTCGAGAACCTGAAGGCGAGCACGTTCTGCACGGTGTCCTTGGCGAGGTAGTGGTCGATGCGAAAGATCTGCTGTTCCTCGAAAGCCTTCGCCAGCTGTGCGTTCAGCTTGCGAGCGGACTCGAGATCGTGGCCCAGCGGCTTCTCGACGACTATTCGGCGCGTTGGGTCACCTTTGGTGGTCAACTTGGACTGGCCGAGCGCGCGGATGATGTCGCCGGCGGTCTCGGGTGGTGTCGCCATATAGAAGATGACGTGCGCGGCGCCGGTGACCAGCTTCTTCAAGCCCGCGAAAGTGGCTTGCGACTTGTAATCGAGCCTCGCCCATTCCGCCGTCGCGGCCAGGCGCTGGCTCCCGCTGCGCTTCTTCACGATTTCGCGGAAGTGGGCAGTCGATTGGGCGGTGCGGCCTGCGCCGATGATGCGGAGCGCCGTCCCGTCAGGGGAGGCCAGGCGCTTCAGCGAAGGTAGGATTTTGCGCTGGGCAAGGTCGCCCGAGGCGCCGAAGATGACGAGATCAACGCGGGGAGCCACCGTCAAATCCTAGTGGGAGACGACATCCGTGCCCGCAATGTCGTCGTGGACGTCACGCATTCGCAGCGCCGCGAGCGGCAGCAAGGCGAGCCTGACGATGGCCTGGCCGATGGTCACCTTCGAGCCATCGACCGCGACCACCCGCTGCTTCATAACCGCACCGCCGAGGGTCACGCCGGACAGGCTCCAGCAGGCGACGTGGTAGCCCGCGGCGATTCCGAGAAGCACCGGCAACCGGCGCCTGCGTCCGATGATCGCTGCCGCCGATATGCACAACGCTGCGTCGATCGTCGCGGCGGCCATGCGCCGTGATCGGTCGGCTGGGGGGCCGGGTTCCGGCTCACGCCCGCGCACTCGAAGCAGATGGAGGCGGGTCAGCAGATGGTGGATCGGCACCTGCGTCAGCGAATAGATAGGCCGGGGGAGCATGGGCCTGTAACCGTCGAGCGACTCGACCAGGCGGCCGTAAAGCAGCTCGATTCGGAGGTGGCCGCCCGCCGAGCGTGCGAGAAGCCCGCCCTCGATGGGCCACTGCACGCTGGTGCGCGTCACTTGGGGGCGGCCGAATCGGATCAGCTCGAGCGGTCCAAATCGAAGCAAGTTGTCTTTGACGCGGATCAGCCCAAAGGTCAGCGCCTCCATGTCGGCAGGGAAGCTGTCGCGCAGCGTTTTGCCCGTGACCGGGTTCGGCATCGACACCGAGTCCTCGATCGCCACCAGGCCCTCAACCCACCTCACTCAACTATCTTCGGGAAATGGCGCAGCGGGAGTTCTCGGCCGAGGTGAGCGTAAAATGCTCGCCGGAGCACGCCTTCGACTATTTCGCGGATCACCGGCACGTCGCCGCCGTCCTCGAAGGGGTCACGAAGTGGGAGCCGATCGGTCCGAAGGCGGAAGGAACGGGCGCGCGCTACGAGGTCGAGATGGTGGCTCTCGGGTTCCCGCTCAAGAGCGTGCTGCGGTTGAACCGATGGCACCGTCCGCGCGAGATCGGTTGGGTGTCGGAGAAGGGCCTTATCAAGCAGGAGGGAGGCTTCACCTTCGCCAAGGTCAAGAGCGGCGTGCACATCGTCCTGCGCATCGCCTACACGCCACCGGGCGCGATCCTGGGTGCGGCTGTTGCGGGACGGCTGGACGGGGTGGTTCGCCGCCGCCTGCAGGCAGCGCTCGAGCGAATTCGTGAGGTGCTTGAATCGAAAGCTTGATCGGCCCTGTGCTTACAGTGATCGCGTGAGGTTGAACAGCGGGGCCCGGGCGGTCCTCGGCCACACCCCGATCGGGATGCTGGCCCTCCGCGCCGGCCGCTTGCCCCTGGTCAACCCCGCTGTCTTCCACTTCGCGTCTGGTTCGCTGTGGATGACGACCTCCCGCTACGCGGCCAAGATCCTGAGCGCTAGGCGAGATCCGCGAGCCGCCTTCCTGGTCGACGGAGGGTCGAAAGCGCTGCTCTTGCGCGGTCATCTCGAGGTTTACGACCCCCTATCTGTGTCGAGCCAGATAAATGCAATGCTCGAAGGGCCGGGGTACTTCCTGGGGATGGCGGGCTACGCGCTCAAGAACGCGCCCTACTTCGCGGGCTACGTGCTGGACATGGCGCGCATCCCGCGCGAGTGGCTGCCCTACAACCGGGTGGTGCTCCGCCTGCGGCCGAGCGACGCGGAGCTGGCGGACGTGCCGCTTTTTCCCGCGGCTCAGGCAGCGCGCGTGCCGGCGGTGCCGGCGGAGGTGAGCCGGCGCCTTGCCGGTGTACCGCGCGGATATGCCTGCTGGATCGAGGGCGGGATGCCTGTGATCCGGCCCGCTTTGTGGGAGGTGGACCGGGGCGAGGTGATACTCGCGCCCACTGCCGGCCGCGTGCGGCAAGGCGCGGTCGGGGCGCTCGTGGTCGAGTCCCATCACCGCTTCCGGCCCTCATTGATGGTGGGAGCGTGCGTGCGAGGCACGTTTGGTCCTGCGACGGACGGGTCGGCGATCAGTGAGCGCTACGGGGTCGAGCCGGCCGACGTGCCGCCGGCTTTCGAACTGCTGCCCGAGCGCGTGACCTCTTGGCGAGGCTTCGCGATCGCTACCGCGGTCCCACGCTCCGCCCGCCACTTGAAAGTCGCCCAGGGCTGATGGCGAAGCCTGCCGCCCCTGGGCTTCGGATCCGCCGCTGGACCACGGGAAAGTGGTCGGAGTCGCCTGACATGGTGGTCACCGAAGAGCCGCTTCAGCTGATGCTCGACGGCGATGCGCTCTCCGTGGTCATGCGGACGCCCGGCCACGACATCGAGCTGAGCCTCGGCCTGATGTTCTCCGAAGGCATCCTGCTCGCCGCCAACGACGTCCGCGTGATCAGGATCAGCGCCGAGGCGGGCGAGCTCGAGGCGGGTGTCGCCGTCGAATCCTCGTTGTTGGAGTCGAACCAGGTCGACATTCATCTGGCCACCAAGCCGCGCCGCAAGCCCGAGCGATCGATGCTGGCGAGCTCAGCCTGTGGCGTTTGCGGCACGGTTCTGATCGAGGATCTGCGGCGCGACATGGCGGTCATGCCCGGCGGCCCGACAGTGGATCCGGCCCTGCTTCCGAGTCTTGTGGAGAGGTTGCGCTCCGGCCAGGGTGTGTTCGATCGCACGGGAGGGCTCCACGCAGCCGGCCTGTTCACGCACGCAGGCGAGCTGATCACTTTGCGCGAAGACGTTGGCCGTCACAACGCCGTCGACAAAGTCGTGGGGCGCGCCCTGCTGGATGAGCGCGTGCCCCTCAACGATTCAATCCTTGTTGTGAGCGGCCGCGCGGGCTACGAGATAGTGCAGAAATCCATCACTGCCGGCATCCCTGTGCTCGCTGCGGTGGGAGCGCCGTCGAGCCTCGCGGTTGCGCTGGCCAGGGAGTTCAACCAAACGCTGATCGGTTTCCTCAAGAGCGATCGCTTCAACGTGTACTCGGCGCCGGAGCGCCTTTCAAGCAGCCGTTGATCGCCGCGCTGTCCACACGCCCCGCCTTGCGGGCGGCAGTCATCGGGGCCTACATCCTGCTGGTCGAATGGACGCGAGCGTTGGCATCCACGATCCCCGGCGCGCTGCTGCCGGCGATATTGCTCGGTGGCGCTGCGCTCGCGGTGACCGTGGTGGGCTGGCCCGCGCCGAAGCTCGGCCTCGGCACATCGCGGTTGGGCTTGCGCATCCTTGGGGGACTGGCGCTGGCGGCAGTGCTGCTGCTGCCCGCCGCCGTGCGAGCAAGCGAGGCGCCCATCATTCCGGCCTCGTTCGCAGTGCTAGCAGTGACCATCTCGGTCGCACAGGAGCTGGCTTTTCGCGGAGTGCTCTATGCCGCGCTTGACGAAGCGGGCGGGGCGCCCCTCGCGATACTCGGCAGCACAGTCGCCTGGACGGCCGCGCATGCGCTATCACACCCTCCGACTTTCCTCTGGGCGGTCGCGGCCGCCGGCCTACTGCTGGCGCTCTGGCGCTGGGCATGTCACGACCTGGTGGCGCCGATCATCGGGCACGTGCTCGCGGACCTCGCACTGTGAGGCGCCTGCTCTTCATCGCGACCGCAGCGAGTGTTTATTTGGTCGCTGCCTGGATGGTGGCGCCTGGTTTTTACGACGGCATCGCCCCGCAGCAGCCTTACAACTGGGTCTGCCCGCCGCCGATTGCCGGCGCGAACAGCGGGTTAGCGGCGCAGCCGGGGCACCTCGTGGTCAAGGTGGTCGACGGCATCAGCGATGCCGGCTCTGCTTTCACCGACGACGGCCAGGTGATTCTCAGTTTCCTTCCGGGCGCGTTCCAAGCCGCCGGCAAGAGCCAGGTCACAATCGATATCAAGCCTGTATCGCCCTGTCCGAACCCGCCCGACCTTCATTTTTCGACCAACGTCTATCTCATCACCGCGGACGCTCCGTTCGTCACGAATTCCGCGGCACCGACACCCTGTCAACCAGCCTGCATCGCGATGCGCTACTCGAACCTGATCCCGGCGCCGAGCTTCATCTACGTAGCGGCAGACGTGAATGGTCCGTGGAAGAACATCGGCGGCAGCGAAAGCCAGCAGTTTGTGATTCGGGCGAATACGAATCAGCTCGGATATTTCGCGGCCGGCTACCCGGCAAACGCGACCAACAAAAGCTCCGGCGGGGCCAACCAGCTGCTGCCTATCGCCGTTGCGGTCCTGATCGTCGGCGTGCTCGTGGCCGGAATCCCGCTGGCGATGCTCCGCCGGCGGTCAGCAGGCGCCGCCGACGAGGAGAGCGACGACGAAGAGGAGCCCGAGCTTACTCCTCGTACTTGATGGCCTCGAACAGCGTGCCGCATCGCCGGCAGCGGTACTGCAGGGTCATCGCCTGGGTGCCGAAAAGCGAGATGACCTCGGCGTCACGCTCCGCGCAATGAGGGCAGCGCGGCTCGGCGCGCGGCTGAGGCTCAGCCTTCTTTCGCATTCGCGAATTTCTTCTCCTCGAGGCCGCGAAGCATCGCGAAGGTGCTCTCATCGATGGCGCCGGGACGGCTTCGCCGGCGCATCGGATCCCAACCCTTCCAGTCGATACGGAGCGCGGGTGCCTTGGTCTCCAGCTTCTCCTCCAGGCGCGAGCGAAGCTCCGGCGGGCCCATGCTCAAACGACCCTCTTTGTGAAAGGCAGCAGTCTCGCCCTCGGGCGGTCCAAACCACTCGATCGCTTCCCGCCAGGCCTCGTTCAATGGAGTGGCGTCCACACCGGACTTGAGCCAGCTCCGGCCGTGGAGGAAGTGATAGCGCTCCTCCATGAGCATCTTCCTCAGGCGGTGCTGTAGGACCTCGACCGAGCCGTTGACGCAGGCCTCGATCATCACCGTGAAGGCGGTGTCGAGGATCGCATTCGCCGCAACGAACTGCGCCCACTCGGTCCAGGGCTCATCGAAATACTGGAGCGATCGCAAGCTGCCCGCATCGCTTTCGCGATCAGGGCCGCGCGGATCGGCACCGAGAGGTTCAAGGCATCCGTAGAGCACGCGGCTGTGGCCGAGGTCGTCGAGTCCCATCGCCGCAGCGGCGATGTCAGCTTCCAGTGACGGGGCGCGCGTCGCCCACTCCGCGTAACGCAGCCCGAGCATCTGCTTGTTGTCGGCGATGCTGAGGACCAGGTCGGAGAGGCTCATAAATTCTTATAAGTCCCAACAGCGGGAAAGAGAGCAGCGGCGCTTGCCCGGCCGAAGGCCGGGTCGGCTTTGCCGATGCCGCGATGAGAGGGAACCGGCAGGTTCCCTCTCATATTTCGCCCGGCTGCCAGAGCTCGATGACGTGCTCCTTGCGGACGATCGCCATCTCGACCCACCGCTCCTCGTCATAAGTGGCGCGGGCGTAGGCAACGGCAAGGTCGTCATCTGGAGCGACGACGCTGCCGACCTGGTGCAGCGGCTCACCGCGCGTCTTTCGCGCGAACACCTCGTACTCGACGGCGTCACCGCTAACGCGCTTGTACTTGGTCAAACCGCCAGGCCCCACGACTCGAGTGCGTCGCGGCCCGCCTCAGTCATGCGCGCCACTGTCCAGGGCGGGTTCCAGACGACGTTGATATGGACTTCGCGAACGCCGTCCTCGCGCAACAGGCGCTCGCGCACGTCCTCGAGGATGAAGTCTGAGGCGGGGCATCCCATCGCTGTGAAGGTGAGGTCGACCTCGACGAGCCCGTCCTGCTCCGCGATCCGGTAGATGACACCGAGGTCGACCAGGTTGATCGGCATCTCGGGGTCCTGCACCTCAGCGAGAGCAGCCCAGAGTCTCTGAGTCACGAGCCGTTCTGGTGATGCGCCTTGCGGAACTTGTGGAACTCCTCCTGGAACATCGCGACCATCTCCGCATTGCGCGGTCCGCGATTGCGCCAGCGCACCAGCACGTCATCCCAGGAGATCGGCTTGTTAAAATCCCATCGCTTGGCCTCGGCATCGAACTCGCAGGGGAAGGGATAGTCCAGCTCCCACACGTCCTTGCCATCCCGCGTTTCTTTGTGCGAGGGGACCTTGATCCCGATCTGCTCGCAGTAAGGCACCACCAACGAGAGCCACCACTGCCGCAGCTGGTCGTTGGTGAGGCCTTTGAGGCGGTACTCGAGCTGGGTCGAGTGCATCTTCAAGCTGTCGGGCAAGCCGAACCACTCAACGCTCAACGGGAACATCCAGTCCACCGCGCGCTGCAGCTCGTCCTTCGCCGCGCCGCCGGCCCCGCTGATGCGCTTCATCCAGGTGCGGCCGTTGCGGAGGTGGAAGTTCTCCTCCGCCATGACCTTGTTCAGCCCTCGCTTCCACGGCCCGTACGAACACTTCTCGTGGATGTCGCCGAGGAGGCAGAAGCCGGCCTGGTCGTACATACCGTTCGCGACCACGAGCTCGGTCCAGCTGTCGAGGGGGACATCGAAGGCGTAGGGGTAGCGAAAGCTCTTGGGATCGCGGCTGAAGATGAGCTTCTCCTGGTCCTCGCCAAGCTCCTCGAGGATGTGGTACGCGATGTGGGCGTGGGCCAGCTCGTCCTGGATGATCGCGATGCCGGTCATGAAGGCGTTGATCGAGGGAGCGCGCTTGGCGGCGAGGTAGTAGGCGGGCGCCGAGATGAGCTCGGTGTCGCCCGAAACGATGAGCGTGTGCTTCAGCTCACGGAGGTACTCGGGCGTCATCTCGTTG
>DATCPW010000233.1:0-9633 GCA_036569865.1 Candidatus Dormiibacterota bacterium | reverse complement strand
GAAGAGCTTGAGGATCGGAACGTCGATCTTCCAGTAAAGGGTCGTGAGCACGAATATGACCGCGAAGGGGAGGCCCATCCAGAACCACTGCCTGAGGAGAGTTGTCTCAAAGCGCCAGCGAAAATGGGCGATCTTCAACACGCGCAACAGCACGGCGAAGAAGACGCAGTCGAACGCGTACATCGCGACGTAAGCCCACAGGAAATAAGCGATGCCCTGGTGGGTGAAGACCCCGACCAGCGTCAGCCCGAGCAGCAGCAGGCTTTCCAGAACTATCGCGATAGCCTCGAAGCCGAGGCGTTGCAGCGCGTAGAGCGTGTAGCGCAAGAGGTTCGCGTAGGAGGTCACGACCATCAGCACGTAGCCGGGGATCAGCAGGTTGCTGAGGCCCAGGAAATACAGCGCTATCGCGAGCACCGGCAGCGCAACCAGGGCAAGGATCAGCCGCGCACTCAGCAGGTTTTGCAGGTAACGCTCGATCTCTGACGGCTGTCGCGCGCCCTCGCGCTGATACAGAATGTTGAACCCAAGGTCGACGAACACAGGGGCCACCAGCGCGGTCACCGTCACCACCGTGTTGAAGTCGCCGAAGCGGGAAGGGAGCAGGTACCCGGCGGTGGCGAACACGGTCACCAGGGCGATCAACCGCGAAACGACCCGCGCGCCAAGGATCAGGACCGTGTTGCGGAGCGCCCGTGAACCAAGGCCGGCGGTGGTGGCTTGAGAGACGGGTGGTGAGGCGTCGTGCTCTGACAACTGGCTGCATCGTACCGCTAGAGTTCGGGGTCACATGGCGGATCGGAAGAGGATCTTGAGCGGCATGCGGCCCACCGGCAGGTTCCACCTGGGCAACTACCTGGGCGCGGCGCAAAACTGGGTCAACCTGCAAAACGAGTACGACTGTTTCTACTTTGTGGCCGACTACCACGCGCTCACGACGGAGCCGGATGGTCATACGGTCGAAAGCAAGGTCTACG
Organism: Candidatus Dormiibacterota bacterium; assembly: GCA_036569865.1. GTDB lineage: Bacteria > Chloroflexota > Dormibacteria > Dormibacterales > Dormibacteraceae > Palsa-872. The sequence goes on along the minus strand of DATCPW010000233.1, from coordinate 8,656 downwards.
ACCTGACGGCAGACCTCATCGCGGTTGGGCTCGACCCCAAGCGCAGCGTCATCTACCAGCAGTCAAAAGTGCCAGAGGTCGCGGAGCTCGCGCTGCTGCTGTCGATGGTCACACCCCTCAGCTGGGTGTTGAGGACGCCGACCTTCAAAGAGATGGTCAAAAAGCATCCCGACAACGTGAACCTTGGCCTCCTCTCCTACCCGGTGCTCCAGGGCGCCGATATCGTCATCGTCAAGGGCGACGGGGTTCCCGTGGGCAAGGACCAGCTCCCCCACCTCGAGCTGATCCGCGAGATGGTCCGGAAATTCAACCGCACCTATACGCCCGTTTTTCCCGAACCCAAAGCGCTACTCACCGAATCTCCATTGATTCGAGGCACCGACGGCAAGCAGCGAATGTCGAAGACCGTGGGCAACATCGTCGGGGTCACCGAGGACCCTGCGGTGCTCCGCAAGCAGGTGCAGAGCATGGTCACCGACGTCAAGCGCACCTACATGACACAGCCCGGCCACCCGCGCACCTGCAACGTTTGCGCTTTCTACAAGTTCTTCTTCGACGACTGGCAGCACTACTGGGACCTGTGCCGCAAAGCTCAGATCGGCTGCGGCGAAAAGAAGAAGCTCCTCGCCGAGAGGATGATCGAGACCTTTAAGCCGTTTCGAGAGGTGCGAGCCGGGCTCACACCTGAGATCGTGGCGGGCATCCTCGACGAGGGCAGCGAGAAGGCGCGGGACGTTGCCCGGCAGACGATGGTGGAGGTCCGCCAGGCAGTCGGCCTACCCGCACTCGCAATGAGGTAACCCGGCCGGATAGAATTCAGGCCGGATGGCAGATCCGTCGGCGCAGCCGCGATTTACCCGCCGAACCTTCCTCGGCTGGTGGATGGCCAGTCTTATGACCGCAACCGTCGTCACCGGGCTGGCCCCCATCCTCGTCTTCCTCTGGCCGGCGCCTCCCAAGGGGCAGAAGAAGACGGCCCTGACGGTCTCGATCGGCAAGGGGTTGGATCAGCTCGCTGACGGAGACGCGATCAAGTTCGACGCTCCGACCAGCCCCAACGCGGCTTTCATCATGGCCGACGGCGGCGGCGACAACGCCGCGGGCGAGCTGGCTTTCAGTGGCTTCGTCGTCAAGAACCAGGGCAAGGTCGACGTGTTCGCGATCAACTGCTCGCACCTCGGCTGCTCGGTTGCCCTCAACCCGGACGCCAAAACCTTCGACTGCCCATGCCACGGGTCCCGCTTCCACCTCGACGGAACGGTGCTTCACGGCCCGGCTGCCTACCCGCTGTCGCACCTCTCGTGGAAACAGACAAACGATCCCGCGGCCATCGACGTCGACGGAATCATCCTCGGTTTTTAATGTCCCACTCCGAAGTTTCGACCGAAATGCCAGGGCCAGCGCTGCGCGGTGGCCGAGGCACCCTTCGGGTTCATCCGGCTAGGCGCCCGATCTCTGCGTTGCCGGCTCCGCTACTCGCTTACAGGTCTATCGACATGCGCGCTCCGTTGGCGCGCTGGCGCGGCGACCAGGATGGGCCTTATGGATCGCTCGCCGTCGCCTTGACCTCGGGCGCCGATCCGGCGACTTTCGGCCGAACCTCCGGAGCAGGACATTAATGGCAATCCCACACCCCCGCGAGATCCAGCTGGCCGTGGTGAGGTGGCTCGACGAGCGGTACCCGTTCACAAAGTCGGTCGATGAAGCCCTCTACCAACGAGTTCCGAACTTTGCGAACGCCTTCTACTACTGCTTCGGCGGGATGGTCTTCATCCTCATCGTCCTGCAGCTGCTGACGGGCATCCTTCTGTCTCTCTACTACGTCCCCGACGCCGGCGTGATCGGAAACTCGCCCGCCTACGCCAGCGTGAACTACATCCAGAACACCGTGTATCTCGGTTGGCTGATCCGGGGGGTCCACTTTTGGGGCGCCAACATCCTGATCATCATGGTCCTGCTGCACATGGCCAGGGTCTACTGGACGGGCTCGTATCGCGCTCCGCGCGAGCTCAACTGGATGGTGGGCATGATCATGCTGCTGATCATCCTGGTCTTCTCGCTGAGCGGCTACCTGCTCCCCTGGGACACCAAGCCGTACTTCGCCACGGAGGTCACCATCAAAATCACCGGCTCCGCGCCGCCCGCCCAGCTTGGCGCGTTCATCCGCGAGATCCTGCAGGGCGGAGCCGTCGTAGGCCCGCCCACGCTCCAACGGTTCTTCACGGCTCACGTGTTCTTACTGCCCGCCCTGATCGTGGTCCTCATGTACGTTCACTTCCGCTTCATCCGCGCCCACGGCATATCGGAGCCCATGTAAGTAGATGAACGACCAGACCACGCGCAAGGAAGGACCAGGTGCGGCGACCGCGGCGACAGTGATATCGATCATCGATGTCGATTCGCACGGCGGCCACGTTCTCGAGCCGGAGTGGAAGCGGCTGCCGATCGGGCCTGACCACATCCTCTATCCGGTCGTCGTCGGCCTTGCCCTCTTCCCCATCCTGATGGGCGCCGCGGGGCACCATCTTGCCGACGATATGCCCGACGAGGATACGCACCCGTTCTTCCCCGACCATTTCTGGCCGTACCCGATCATCGCCGTGATGATGCTGGTCACTGTGGGCCTGCTCGCCTTCTTCGTTCAGAAGAACCTTCAGCTGGAGGCGCCCGCCGACCCGCGCGCAGTCACCATCCCGCGGCCAGACTGGTACTTCCTGTTCCTTTTCCAACTCCTCAAGCTCGGTAACGAGCTGTTCATGTCAATGGTCATCCCCCCGGTCGTTTTCGGGGGCCTCCTCCTTTGGCCGTTCATCGACGCTATCGCCGGTCCCAGAGCCGCCAAGAGGCTGGGTTGGAAGAGCTGGCCGGTCCCGGGCCGCAACCTCATCACGGGCACCGGCTACGTAATCTTGCTGGTCATCGTCGCGCTGCTGACGCTGTGGGCCCTGGCCGGCCCTCAGTTCTGCCTACCGTGGATCGTCAACAGCCCTGTTTGTGGTGCGTAGGCGGGTCTTCGACCCGCCTGAATGAGAGGGAACCAGACTGTTCCCTCTCATCGCCAGGCGCTTCGCGCGTGGCTGCTCTCCTTCCCGGGATGGGATTAATTACGGATTAGTTTCTCCAGTCCCCGATTGGGAGTCGGGTTGAACAAAATCATGGCCGGGGGGACCCCGGCCAACCCTGCCGCGTTAGTGGCTAAGCCTTCTCTGTGACTTTGTACTCGAGGTAGGCGCCCAGCAGTAGACGCGTGTGCGCTTCCAGCGCCGGCACCACGCTCATGACGAGGCCGATCACCGGGTAGGCAAGGTACTGCACGTGGACGCCGATCTTCTTCCATAGCGGCCACTGCTTGGGCTTGGGCGGCAGGATCAGGTACTCGAAGTACATGAAGAAGATGACCATCGACAGGGTGGTCGAGAGAAGCACGCTGGAGGCGGACCAAAGCGTCTGACCGACGTCGGTGAGCGAGAAGTCGGTGCTCACCCACAGAGGAACGGAGGCGCCAAACATCAGCAACAGCGGCAGGAAGACCCAGTTGAGGTGGTTGGCGAACAGGTTGTAGAAGCGCCGGAAGCGCAGCCAGCGTGAGATCTCGGTATGCCTGAATAGACGGATCAAGACATATGGCACGTCAGTGACACCCCACGCCCACCGCTTGATCTGGTTGTACTGGCTCATATGCGTGGAGGCGTAATCACGTGAGTTGGGCGAGTCCCCATAAATCGGCAGGTACACCGACTTGACGTGGAAGCGCGAACCAAACGTGAAAAACGACTTCCAGTAGAACCGCGAATCTTCGGGGATCACGTCCTTGTCCCAGTAGCCCACCCTGTGGACGAACTCGAGGCTGCACGTGTAGCTGCTGAAGGCGACCAGGCGGTGAGGGCGCGAGTGAAGGAACATCTGCCACTGCGACGTGATCGCGGACATTACACGCACCGCCATCGGCACCTCCCAGATGTTGTTGTGAAACAGAGGCACGGGCTGCCAGATCGCATAATCCCGCAGCGGCTCGCGGGCGTGGTGAAAGCTGATCCAGGCGAAATACTCGGGGTGGACGCGATAGTCCGAATCCAGGTCCGTGATAAGCACCTTGCTTAAGTCGACACCCTGATCGGTCAGCACGCGCACCATCCAGCGACCGCCCCAATTCATCGCCGCGGACTTGCCGACCACGATTCCGGGCTCAAGCGGATCCTTGATGTGATAGAAGCCGCCCAGCCGATCAGCGAACTTCTCTTTAAGCCGGGCGACGTTCTCCCAGCCCGGTAGGTCCGTCTCGCGGGTGATGATCCCGACCATCTTCAGGTGCGCGGGATAGTTGGCGTCGGCGATCGCCTGCACCGTCCGCTCGAGCACGTGGTACGGCTCGGTGTAGGTCGGGATCACACAGAGATGCGTGTACTGGAGGGGGTCGGGCTGGCCATGCTCGCCCTCCTCGACGCAGACGGCAAGCCAGTCCTTCTTCATGTCCAGCCGCATCCGGTGCAAGGTGCTGTAGATCCCGCCGACCACAGTTACCGCCCGAAACAACCAGTAGACGTCATAGATGAGGACGACGCCTGCAACGATGAGCGCGCCGGTCGAGTGAAAGACGATTGAGATCCAGGCGGGCGCGAGCAGAAGGATCCAGGTGGTAAGACCGGGCGCCGCTTCGAACAGGCGGTCGCCAAACTGTCTCAGCCCAAGTGCGAAAGGAGAAGGTGGCCTGGCAGCCTGGGCGGTCGACACCGCCCGATTATGCGGGGGGATCGGACGCGAGCGCTTCGCGGACGGCCGTCTCCTGGTCCACTTTGCCTCCGGCGGTGAGCTCAGCCTCAAAAGGTTCGTCGCCAAGCGCAGCTTTGGCTGCGGCAAGGGTCTTTTCTCGATCGTCGACGTAATCGGGGTCGAGCGCTCCGCCAGACGTTTCAAAGGCCGCCGCGGAGGCGCCGAGCAGGCGAGCGGCGGTGTTCCAGTCGCTGCGCTCGCGCGCAAGGTGCGACATTCCGAGAAGGCAATAACCCACGAGCCGCGCGCTCTTTAAGCGCGCAGCTAGGTGGAGGCTCTCGCGCAGGCGGCTGTCGGCGGTGGCCAGGTCTCCGGTGAGCCGTGCGACGTTGCCAAGGTTGTGCAGCTCGAGCGCCACCCCGCGGTCATCGCCGAGTGCGCGGTGCGCCTCCAGGCTCTCGTTGTAGAGGGGCAGCGCCTCGTTATAGAGACCTTGGCGCCGCATCGCCTCGACGACATGGTGTAGCCCTGTCGCGACTCGCTGAGGATCGGCTGCGGCGCGAGCCGCTTCCAGGCTGGCTTGCGCGTGCTGCTGCATGACCAGGGCGTTGCCATCGAGCAGAGAGACGCGCGCGAGACCGATAAGGGCATCGGCCTCGAGAGGTAGGCTTCGGTGCTCCCGCGCGATCGCCAAGCTCTCTGTGTGAAACCGCAGCGAGGGCTCCCGATCGCCTTCGATGAACGCTAGAGTGCCTGCCCCGTAAAGCGCCTTGGCCCGGGCCTCGGTGCGGTCGCCCCACTCGGAGGCTTCGAGCAGGCGGCCGAGCCAGTCTCGCCCCGCCTTGATCTTGCCTCGCGCCATCCAGTACGGCCAGACGGCGCCGGCGAGGCTCAAACCCTGCTCCTGGTCGTGCTCGAGCGCCGTTGCCAGCGCGGCCTCCAGACTCTCCGACTCGCGGTCAAGGCGGTCGAACCAGGCGTCCGGGGAGGGTCCCCTCAGGGTCGCCTCGGCGGCCACGATTTCGGCGGTCAGCCCTTCCTCCACGGGCTTCACTGTGGCGGAATAGCCGCCTCGATGCATGTCTTGTAATTGACGTGGAAAACCTCAAGCACCTCGATGGACCGACTTTCGAGGCCGACGTGCTCTCTGCGGACGTGCCGGTGGTCGTGGACTTCTACGCCGACTGGTGCCCCCCTTGCCGGATGATGACCCCTGCGCTCGAGCGCCTGGCGGTCGAGTTCGAGGGCAAGGTCACGATCGGCAAGATCGACGTGGATGTCAACCAGGACATCGCCATCCAGTACGGAGTGATGGCAATGCCGACCCTTGGCATGTTCAAGGGCGGAAAGCTGGTCGACCGAATGGTCGGCTACCCGGGCAGCGCCAACCCGATCCGAGAGTGGATCGAAAAGCACGTCCCAACGGCAGTCACGAGCAACGAAACAGTCTCAGCCGACGTCAAACCAACCGCTTAACTAACAAACCGCCACTAGCGCGGCAGGGTTGGCCGGGGTCCCCCCCGGCCATAACTTTGTTTACTCCACTCCCAATCGCAGCGTGGAGAAACTGGTTCGTAATAAATCCAATCCCGGGAAGGAGAGCAGCCGCGTCGGCGAAGCCGACCCGGCGATGGGAGGGAACCGACTGGTTCCCTCTCATTAGCGGAGCGAAGCGGAGCGTTAGTGGCCCCACATCGCGCGTTCTGCGTGTTGAACGGTTTCGGCGCCGCGTTCGCCCGTTCTGATCCTTACCGCGTCCTCGATGTCGAGGACGAAGATCTTGCCGTCACCCACCTCGCCAGTGCGTGCGGCCGCCGCCATCTTGTCGACCACCGTCTTGACGATCTCGGCGCGCATCACCGCTTCAATCTTCAAGCGAGGTATCAGCGAGATGTGCACTGCGGTGCCTCGATATTTCTCGGTGTAGCCCCGCTGGGCGCCACACCCCTTGACCTCGGTCACGGTCACACCTGAGACACCACACTCGTCGAGCACGTCCTGCACCTCCTGCAGCCGCTCGTGCCGGATGATCGCCATAACCATCTTCATGCTCGCGCCACCTCCCCGTGAGTCGGAATCGACTCCGTTGAATGATGTGGCATGACAGTCGGCGTGTCAGCGGGGCGGTAGATCCCGCCCGGCACCGGCATGAACGATTCGGGGTAGCCCCACATGCCGTGCTCGCTGATGTCGAGCCCGTCCATCTCTTCGCGAGCCGAGACGCGCAGGCCGACGGTCTTCTTGATGATCCAGAACAGCGCGTAGCTGAGGACGAACACCGTCACGAACGAAGCCGTAACCGCAATCGCCTGGGCGCCGAGCTGGTGAAAGCTGCCGGTATAGAAGAGGCCGCCCTGACCGACGCCGTTGAACTTGGCGAGCGCCGGCACTGTGAACAAACCGCAGCTGAGCGTGCCCCAGATGCCTGCCAACCCGTGGGCGGGCAGCGCCCCGACCGGATCGTCGAGGTACTTGTCGAGAGCGAGCACGCCACCGACCACGATCACCCCTGCAACCGCCCCGATGACGATGGCGGCCCAAGGCTCGACGTAACCGGATGGCGCGGTGATAGCGACGAGGGCGGCGATGGCGCCGTTGCCGATCATGCCCACGTCCATCGTCTTGGTGACGAGGTAGATCGTGACCAGCGCAGCCACCGCACCGGCCGCCGCCGCCAGGTTGGTAACCACGACAACGTCAGCAAAGTGAAGGTTGGTGGCGTTAAGGGTCGAGCCCGGGTTGAATCCAAACCACCCGAACCAGAGGATCAGCACGCCCAGCTGAGCCAGCGGCATGTTGTGGCCGGGGATCGCGTTGGGCCTGCCCTTCTCGTACTTCCCAATGCGCGGCCCGAGGAGCAGCAGTCCGGCGAGGCCGGCGGTAGCGCCGGTGAGGTGCACCACTGTCGAGCCGGCGAAATCCTGGCTGCCCAGCGTCGCCATGAGGAACCCGCCACCGAAGAGCTGGTGGCTGATGAGCGGATATATGAATGCGGCGAAGGGAATGCCGAACAGGATGTAGACGATGAACTTGGTGCGCTCGATCATCGTGCCCCAGACGATGGCGAGAGACACCGCGCAGAAGACGAACTCGAAGAACCACTTGGCCGATGCGGGGGTGGTGCTGAACGCCAGCGCCGGAAGATTCATGGCCGAGCCTGGGCTGAACGTCGGGAAGAAGCCGCTGCCGCCGATGAACGCGAAGAGGCCGCCTGCGCCGAACGCGAATCCGAACCCGACCGCCCAGTAGCTGATCGAGCTGACGCTGAGGTTCGTCACCACCTTGGCAACGACGGTGCCGACGTTCTTCATGCGGCTGAAGCCCACCTCGAGCATCGCGAAGCCGGCCTGCATGAACATGACGAAACAGGCGGCAGTGATCACCCATACCGTGTCGGCGGCGACTCCAGCCGCCTGGGTGGCGGTCGGATCGTCGGCCAGAACGGCGATGGGGAGCAGCGCGCCGACGCCGGCAATGCCCGCCGCGATCCCCAACACCCACTTGCGCTTCATGAGCGCGCGCCCTAACAACCGGGCGACCCCTGCGTCTCGTTGAATGGTCAGCTGACTGTTCGAACCTGACAAAACGACCTCACCTCCTGGGCAAACCCACGAATGACTGCGTGGTCCAAAGCTAGGGCACGCCCACGCCGCCTCGAAACGTGTGGTCCTGCCGAACGTGCGGCAGGCCTCTCGTGCAGGCCACACGACATCCGCTGCCCTGTGGATATCTTTTCTCGTGTGAGCCACACGTGAAAAGGCTCCGCAGATTAGTGGGGGTGGACCGTGATCGCGGGCCCCTGTGGTTCCTACGATGAACCTCGAGCTCGTCAAATCAAATGAGGTTCAGGAGGGTGTGATGGCAGTTGCGACAAAGGCCGGAAGCAAGACCAGCCCGCGCGAGGTAATCGAACGCGCGAAGGCTGAAGGCGTCGAGGTGGTCGACG
>DATCPW010000232.1:0-1506 GCA_036569865.1 Candidatus Dormiibacterota bacterium | reverse complement strand
TCGGTCTCGGCGATCAGCGTTGTGGTGCTGGCGCTCGCGCCAGGGCCGCCGGCCATCCCGTTCTGGATCGCGGCCGTCCAGTACGTCGGCACGATGGCGCTGCTCCCCGCCGGGCTCGCCCTTGGAATCGTCATGCACCGGGGCCTCGACATCGACGACGTGATCCGTCGGTCGGTTGTGTACGGAGCGCTATGGGCTGTGATTGCCGCGGCTTACGTCGTGGTCGCGGCTGCGCTCGGAGTCGCGGTGGGGCAGAGGGTTCCGCTGGCGCTCGCAGTGCTCCTGGCCATCGTGGCGACACTGTTCTTTCAGCCTGCAAGGCGCCGCCTGGAGAGGTTCGCCGACCGCGTGGTCTTCGGTCCGCGGCTCTCCGGCTACGAGCTGATCAGTCAGCTCGGGATGCGTCTTCAATCCACTGTTGCGCCCGAGGACGTGGCGGGCAGCGTTGCCGCGACAATCCAGGCCGGCCTTGGTGCGAGCTGGGTGCGCGTCATGCTCGACCGGCCTGAGCGAATGCCCATCGCCAGCGCCGGAACCGACCCCGGGTATGGCGTAGCCGAGCTCTCGGCGCCGCTCGTTCACGGCGACCGCATAGTCGGCGTCATCGAGTGCGGTCCGAAGACCGAGGGACGCTACAACAGCGCCGACCAGGAGCTTCTCAATACCCTCGGCCGGCAGGCCGCGCTTGCGATCCGCAACTCGCAGCTTGCCGGGGAGCTCTCACTAAGCGTCGACGAGCTTGCGGCCTCACGCGCGCGCCTGGTGCAAGCCGAAGAGCTGGAGCGGCGCCGGCTGGAGCGCGACCTCCACGACGGCGTGCAACAGGAGCTGGTCGGGGTGCTGGCCCGGCTGGGCCTCGCCCGCAACCAGCTGCGACGCGACCGCGCCCTGGCCGAAGCCACCCTGCGCGAGGCGCAGATCGACGCGCAGCGGGCGCTGGAAAGTCTGCAGGAGCTGGCTCGTGGAATTCACCCGGCAATCCTTACGGATCGTGGCCTGGTCGAAGCTGTCGAGGAGCGCGCGACCCGCATGCCGATACCTGTCGAGGTGCATGCCAACGGCCTGGGAGGGGGCGCACGATTTCCACTCGAGATGGAGGGTGCGGCCTACTTCTTTGTCTCCGAGGGCCTGGCGAACATCGTGAAATACGCGTCCGCCACCCGAGCCTTCGTCCGCTTTCACACCGAGCCGGGCCGGCTTGTCGTCGAGGTCCAGGACGATGGGCGAGGGTTTGATCCCGCGATGGTCAAGAAATCGGGCCTGCGCGGGCTGGAGGATCGGATCTCAGCGCTTGGCGGTCGTGTCGAGGTGGTCAGCCGGCCGGGCCAAGGCACAGAGCTGCGTGCCGTCTTGCCAATGAGCGAGGCCGTCAATGTCTGAGCGTCTTCGTGTGGTCATTGCCGAGGACAACTACCTCGTGCGCGAAGGCACGCGACGCCTGCTCGAGGATTCGGGCGAGATCGAGGTGCTGGCATCGGTCAGCAACGCGGAAGAGCTACTGCGGGC
>DATCPW010000231.1:0-14734 GCA_036569865.1 Candidatus Dormiibacterota bacterium | reverse complement strand
TCACCGTGGGCGGCGAGTTGCCGCACGCCGTGAGCAGCAACGCAACGACAATTGCGCAGACGATGCGGACTGGTCGAAAATGCTTCATAGATGCCCACCGACCCCAGGAAGAAGCCAGCTGGAAACCAGACGATAGACCATAAGTCGGATCGGCTCCAGCGGCTCGCACGCCTAGCGGTGGAGGTGGGCGCCAACGTTCAGCCTGGGCAGCACGTGCTTGTCAGAGGGCGCGTCGAGCATGCCCCACTTGCCCGCGAAGTCGCGCGTGCCGCTTACCGCGCAGGAGCGTCCTACGTCCAGGCGGGGTACAGCGACAGGCATTTTGACCGAGCGCTCATCGAGCTCGGGCCGGACGAGTCGCTGACCTTCTCGCCCGCCGGCGACCTGGCGACGATGCAGGACCTCGGTTCACGAAACGGCGCAATGATCGCTATCTCTGGCGAGCCCAACCCGAGCCTGCTTCGGGACCTTGATCAAACGCGGGTCGGGAAGCTGCGCCCCATCGCGCTGCAGAAGCATTACAACGAGCTGATCGGCAAGCAGCTCTTAAACTGGACGATAGTCGCCATGCCAAACCCTGCATGGGCCGAGCAGATATTTGGCGAACCTGACGTCGAACGCCTCTGGCGGGCAGTAGAGAAAGCAGTGCGGCTGGACACCGACGACCCTGTTGCTCGATGGCGCGCGCACGTTCAACGCCTGGACGGTATTGCGAAGGCGCTTGCCGAGCGGCATTTCGATGCGCTGCATTACCGAGGGCCGGGCACCGATCTCACAGTCGGCCTGCTCCCCGGATCGAAATGGATGTGCGCCAACTTCCACACGGCCTTTGGCATCTGGCACGTTCCGAATCTCCCCACCGAAGAGGTCTTCACAACGCCGGATCGGAGAAGGGCCGACGGCCGTTTGCGCTCGACCCGGCCTCTCGAGGTCGGCGGCGCGGTCGTGCGCGACCTCGAGCTGGTGTTCAAAGACGGACGGATCACCAAAGTTGAGGCAAGCCAGGGCGCAGATGTCGTTCGCGCCCAAGTGGCCACTGACGAGGGCGCTGCGCACCTCGGCGAGGTCGCGTTGGTGGATGGGTCTTCCGAGGTTGGCAAGCTCGGGATCACGTTCTTCAACACGCTGTTTGACGAGAATGCGACCTGCCACATGGCTTTCGGCAACGGCTTCGCGTTCGCAGTCGGCGAAGCGGATCACGCCGAGGGACTGAACCAATCTGCAGTCCACACCGACTTCATGGTGGGCGGACCGGAGATCGAGGTCGATGGAATCGAGAAGGGCGGCGCGCGCGTGCCGATCCTGCGCAACGACGAGTTCCAGCTTCCGTAGACAGCGATGACGTTTTCCGTCGACGGTCGCTTCGCCGCCTGGTTTGGTGTCGCTCTCGTCCTGATCGTCACGCCAGGACCAGATCCTGCGGGTGCCAGCGGTTCGGGTCTGAGCCTCGACGAACCCTAGGTCACGACTCGAGCCAGGATCGGGCTCGGATTGAAGCCGTTGCATGGGTTCAGCTCCTGCGGGCAGGCTGAGATGGCGGCGACGATACCGTCGATCAGCGCCCGCATCACAATCTTGTCGCCCGGTTTGCTGGTTGGGATCTCGTTGCCGAACGTCCGGTCGGCGTGGATCGGCGCGTTCTGGAAGATGTTGATGACATCCGGGATCTGCCATTCCTCATAGCGCCACGGCGCCAGCGCCTTGGTGAAGTTCGACCGGCAGCTGCGGTGGTCCTCGACGCCGTAGTCGATCTTGTACCGGCGGCTGTCACACATCGAGGTCATCAAATCGTGGATACCCACGTCATCGGAGACCACCTCGTAGATGTCGCGGCGCCAGTTGGTCTGCAGCCGGTCCCCGACCTTCAGGTTCAAACGCAGAAGGCTCGAGCGTGTATGCGTGGCGGACAGCCACTCATGAGGTTTGTCTTCGATTATCGAGATGAAGTCGGCGACCTGCTGACCTTCCACGTCGACGATCTCAAGGAGCGCTCCGTTCGGCACGCGGAAGGCGCGCCCTTCGCCTGCCGGGATCAGAATCTCGGTAGCCGCCATCTCAGCTCCCTCCCTTTTCGTTCAGTTGCTGTTGGTTCCGGCTACGCGTGGAGCTTGGCGATTTCGGCCGCGCTGACCGTATCGAGCTGACGGGTGGAGCCATTCGCCGCATATCCAACCAGCTCGAACGCCCCTGAAGAGTTGTGGTACTGGTCAAGCACGATTGGTCCACCGGCACCAACGTAGTGAATTGTCTGACCCGTCGCCAGCGCGTCCATGCCTTCCTTATAAGAATGCACCTCAGTCGCGCCAGGCGAGTCGGCCACCACCTGAGGAATGTACTGGTTGTAAAAGCTCGGGTCGGGCGTCTTGGCCATGATCATGGCGAGCGCCATCATGACGATGGCGTCGTAGTACGTCTCCGTGTAGGGGTCCTGACTCCACTGGTCAGGATGCGGCACGTCTGCAGCCGAGGCCAGCAAAGCTTCGTTGAAGATCTGCCAGGCGGGGCCCTGCGAAGGGGCGAAGGGTTGCGCCCCTGCGTAGATCCGCGTGAGGTTGGCCTTGCCGATCGCGCCGCCCACCGCCTTTCCCCATGGCGGCTGCACCGTCGGCTGCGTACCGATGACCGGGATCAGCGTGTGCAGCCGCTGGAGCTGGCTCAGATAGGCCGCATCTGTCTGCGGGTCAGCCTCGGTGAAGATCACATCCGGGTTGGCCGCGATCAAGGCCTGCACCTCGGTGCGATATGAGCTCCGGTCGAGAGCGAGCGACTGGTTCAGCACGATCTGCCCGCCAAGCGCCCTGAACGCCGACAGCAGGTTGGGCACGTTGCCCTGCGAGCTGAGGTCGTTTCCGAAGACTGCCGCCCCGCGCCGGTAGCCCTTTCGGTAGGCATAAACGGCCATCGCCACCGCCGCAGCGTCGTCCGGCGGCGTGAGCCGCCAGAAGTACTCATAAGGATTGTGGTCGAAGGCCGACAGGCCGGTGTCGGCGAACATCGGGATTTTTCCTCGGTTGATGATGGGCACGGTGGCGAGCGCTTCGTCGGAGCTCGGCCCATTTATCCCGACCAGGTTCTCGGCGGTCGCCAGCATCTTCTGGGCCGCCGGCACTGCTTCAGCCGGATCCCCGCTAGTGTCGACCGTCGAGCACCGCACCTGGTGGCCGAGAACACCCCCGGCCCTATTGATCACGCGAATCGCAGGGGCACAGCCGGCGGCCATCTCGGGGCCGAAGCTGGCGTCCGGACCGGTGAACGGGTTGAAGCTCGCAAAGGTGAGGTTGCCGGTGTAGACCTTGGGCGTGGCACCTTGCGGCGTGTTGCCGCACGAGGCGAGGAGAACGGCCGCCAGTATCACCGGGAACGGTGCGGTGAAAGTGGGCGGGCGCCCCGTCCGGTTAGCCCTGCCCATTGAATCGGTCGGACTATAGGGTGGGTTTGAAAACGTGTCAAGAATCCATCAGCGACCACAGGCACGGGAGCAGTGCTGCACGGCGGCGACCAAGTATGTGCAAAGTAGTCGGGGTGCCAGCCTACGAAGTCAGGCCTCTGGACGTTACGAAAATGACGAGCGCTGGAACATCTACTTCTGAGTTAGCTGCCAGAATCAGGCATGGACAATCCGGTTTTCGAGACGGTAAGGACCGTTCTCGCCGTCCGCGAGTTCGAGGACAGGCCGATACCTGACGACGTGGTCAGCCGCATCGTCGAGGCGGGTCGCCTGACCGCCAGCTCCATGAATCTCCAGCCATGGCATTTCGTGCTGGTCACGAGTCGCGATGGCCTGCGCGAGCTGGGCGCCCAGATCAGCACGGGGCGCTACGTCGCCAGCTCAGCCGCCGCCATCGTCGTCGCTTATGAGCGGGACAGTGAATACGGGGTATCGGACGCGAGTCGCGCCATCCAGTCGATGATCCTGGTCGCCTGGGCCGAGGGCGTGGGTTCCAACTGGACGGGCTTCGGGGATATCGACCTTGTGGCCGCGCAAGTCGGCTTGCCCGACACCTACGAGGCGCTCGCCGTGGTTCCGTTCGGCTATCCGAAGCGCAAGCTCGGGAAGGGCAAGAAGAAGCGAAAGCCGCCGGCCGAGGTCGCCTCGGCGGAGCGTTTCGGCACCCCGCTCGCCTAAACCTACACCCGACGTCTCAGGTCAGAGCGGAGACGTCAGCTCCAGCTGGATGTTGTCAGGGTCGCGGAAAGGCAGCACGCAAATGCCAAAGGACGTCAGCTCGCGGACCTCTCCCCGGGTCACGCCGCGCTCTTCCAGCACCTTGATCGCGGCGTTCATGGCGGCCCTGCTTTCCACGTTAAAGCTCAAGTGGTCCAGGCCCACCCGGTCCTCGTCGAACCTGTCGCCCTTGGCGGCCACTGGCCGGAGGCCGAGGAGATAGTTGCCCCGGGCCATCACCACGCCGCCCCAGAGCACCGGATAGCTGGGATCGGACTTCGGGTCGTGCGAGGCCGGCGCCTCGGCCGCGACCTCGAACCCGAGAAGCTCGGTGTAGAACTTGCGGCTTCGCTCGATGTCGGTAACGGTCAATCGGATGTGATGGATTGCGCCCAGCTCGATCAGACCAGCCATTTTTGTCCCCCCTCGATTCACCTGCGCGGACGTTTGCTGCGCACATTATCCGATCGCTGCTCCGCGCCTGCGCGCCGGCGACCGCCTCGTCGCCGAGTCCTGGAGCCCAGCGCGCGGTCTGCGGACTTTTGAGCGCGAGTGATGGATCGTCGCGTTTAGACAGATCGCCGCGGCTCAGTGGTGTTCGCTCTGTTCCTCAGCGATCTCGTCGATGCAGATGGCGGCGGCGAGTATGAACACCGGGTCCTGTCCTGGGCCAACAGCGACCCCAAACGAGTCTTCGACGGTGAACCAATCCTTCGAGATGTGGGCGACCGCGGCGCCGCCGCTCTTCACCTCGTACTCGTGGCTGGTGATGTTGCCCTCGGCCTCGTAGGTCGCTCCGCCTTCGACCTGGATTGTGTAGTGCTGGTGGAGGAAGGTGAGCAGCTTTTTGGTCACGGTCGCGTAGAGCTTGCCCTCGCGGAGGATCTTCATCGTCGGACGGACGGCGAGCAGCTTGGCTTCGATGGTCAAGAGCTCGGCCTCATTGTTGTCCTGGATCACGAAGGTCTCGCGGAGGCTGAACGCCTTCCCGTCCACCTTATATATCTGCTCGCCCTGCTCGTTTTCGATCCAGAAGTCCTCGCCGATCGAGAAGAGCTTGCGTTGAAGCTTGTATCGACTCCAGTTGTCTGCCATCGGCAACCGAACTCTACAATCCCGCGCTCCCAGGCCGGCCTTTTTCACGGATTAGCCGTACCTCGTAGACGGGGAGCCGCCGGCCGGTGTCCGGAGCCGTCACGCTCCCGGTCAGTCGCGCCCCCATCCGTTCGTAGAAGCCTGCCGCGTTCGGATCGGCCTCGAGCGTCATGCGTTCGGCGCCTGCGGCCTCAGCCCGGCGCAGCGCCTCATCCCACATCAGGCGCCCCACTCCCGACCCGATGTGCGCCGGGAGCAAGAAGAAGTTGTCGAGGAGGAGGCCGTCAGGGACCGGCACCAGGCTGAACCATCCGACGGTGGCGCCGTCGATCTCGGCGACCAAGCAGTCATTGACCTCCAGGTACTCCGGAGTGACGGTGAGGCTTGGACGTGCAAGGTCCATGAAGTCCTGGTCGTAGCCCCAGTGGGCCTTCGATGCGAGAGTGAGCGCGGTCAGCTCCTCGGCAGCCTCAGGCGCCGCGCGGCGAAACGTGACCACGATGGTCGATTCTCCGCGATCGCTGATGGCCCTGGTGGAGTTACTTGCCGATTAGGACCTCGGTCGCCTTGATGATCACGGTGACCCGGTCGCCGGGCTCGAGCTTCAGCTTCTTCAGTGAGCCTGCGGTGATCGCGGCCACGATGCTGCCAGCCTTCACCTTGATCTCGACCTCGGCCATCACGGTTCCGGACTTGGTTCGAACGACTTGACCTTTGAGCTGGTTGCGGGCGCTTAGCTGCACTTTCCACTCCTCCTGATAACGGATGGACGGCGATGCCGGCCGGATGTCCGATCGGGATTCGAGGTCAGGCCGGGTAGACCCCAACGTCCGTGGCTTTGAACGACACCCATAACTGTCCCCCCTCCTCCACCCCCAGATCGCTCATGGCGGCGGGTGTGACCTCCGCCACCAATGGGACCTCGGCCTCCACACGCACGCGAACTCGACCGCCCAACAGCTCGATGACGCTGACGCGACCCTGCCACGCGTTGCGGGGGCTGCCTTCAGGGCGCCGCTGATGGAGCGCCACGGCTCGGGGATGGATCACCGCGAACACGTCGCCCGCCTCCGCAGCTGCAGCCGCTATCACGGACTCCTCGGATACCCGCACGAATCCGTGGTCAGCCTGCCCCCTCAGCAGATTGACGCCGACCAGGTCGGCCACGTACTGCGATCTCGGCCGTTCGGTCACCTCCGCCGGGGTGCCCGTTTGGACAAGCCGCCCGTTCTCCATCACCACCAGGCGATCGGCGAGCGTCGCTGCCTCTAGCGGGTCGTGTGTGACGACCAGTCGCAGCCCCGGGAAGGAGGCAAGGTGGCGCTTGAGATCGCGCCGCACCTCGGCGCGAGTTGTCACGTCAAGCGCGGCGAGCGGCTCGTCGAGAAGCAGGAGTCGAGGGTCGGGGGCCAGAGCACGAGCCAGGGCCACGCGCTGGCGCTGCCCGCCCGACAGCGCGTCAGGCTTGTCTTGAACGTAAGCGCTGAGTCCCACCCGGTCCACCCACTGCGTTGCCTTGTCGGACGCCTCGCGTGACGGCACTCCGCGCGAGCGCATGCCAAAAGCGACATTCTCGAGGACGCTGAGGTGCGGGAAGAGAAGGTAGTCCTGAAAAACGACGCCGATCGAGCGATTCTCGGTGGGGACGTATTTGCCTGTGGCCGCGTCCTCAAGCGTCCTTCCATCCAACTTCACATATCCGGATGTCAGCGGGACCAGGCCCGCGACAGCACGAAGGAGGGTGGTCTTCCCGGCACCGTTCGGCCCCAGCAACGCAACGACCTCGCCCTCGCCGACGGTGAGCTCCATGTCCAGAGAGAGCGCGCCGAGCGTCAATCGCACGTTGGCTTCGAGGCTCACGCCGAGCCGAGCCAGCGATGCCTCAGCGCGACCAGCACCCCAAGTGAGATCACGAGCAGGACGAGGCTCAGGATATAAGAGGCCTCCTTGTTCGTCTCCAGGAGCAGGTAAACCGCTAGGGGCATGGTCTGGGTCACGCCGGGAAAGTTGCCTGCGAAGGTGATGGTCGCGCCGAACTCTCCAAGCGCGCGAGCCCAACACAGAACGGCGCCCGCGAAGAGCGATGGTCCGATCAGTGGCAGCGTGACCCGCGTGAACACGGTCCAGCGCCTCGCGCCCAGGGTGCGCGCGGCCTCTTCGTAGCGTCGGTCCATCGAGCGCAAGCCCGCTTCTACGGTGATGATCAGGAACGGCATGGCCACGAAGGTCTCCGCCATTACGACGCCGGCTGTTGTGAACGGAAGCGTGATACCGAAGGCGCTGTCGAGCCACGATCCCACGAGTCCGCGACGGCCGAACGCGAGGAATAGCGCGATCCCGCCCACGACGGGAGGTAGGACCATCGGCAGCGTGGTCAAAGCGCGAAGGAGGTTGCGACCGCGGAACTCCACCCTGGCGAAGATCCAGGCCAGCGGCACGCCGAGGACCAGCGCGATCACCGTCGCCGACAGCGAGGCGATGAGCGACAGCTTGAGAGCCTCGACCGTCTCCGGCGCCGTCAGAGCTTTGACAGCATCTCCCCATGGAGAACGAACGATCAGGCCGAGCAGGGGCAGGATGAAAAAGGCTGCTCCGATTGCCGCCAGAATGCCGACGACGACCGGGACCCGTTCGGGCCTGGCGGGCAACTAAGAGGCCGGCAGGAAGCCGAAAGACTGCAACGTCACCTGGCCGTCGGCGGACAGGACGTACGCGATGAAGGCGTTGGCGAGGCTCGAGTTCTTGCTGCCCTTGACCGCGACGATCGGATAGGTGGCGATCACGTTGACGGAGTCCTGAATCGGCACGCCCGTCACCTTGCTGCCCGCCGCCCTGACGTCGGTGACGTAAACGATGCCGGCGTCCGCCTCGCCCAGCACGATCTTGCTGACCACCGATTTCACATCGGTCTCGAGGCTCTTGGGGGTGACCTTCACGCCCGCCTTGTCCAAGATCTGGAGCGCGTACTTGCCGGCCGGCACGGTGGGCGCCGCGGTGATGTAGATGACGTCTGGTTTCGCAAGGTCGGCCAGCCCGGTGATGCCTTTCGGGTTGCCGGCAGCGACCACGATCTCCAGCTTGTTGTGCGCGAAAACCTGCGAGTTCCCTGCGGTGAAGCCGTCTGTCTTGAGCTTGTCCACGTTGGTCGTGTCGGCTGATGCGAAGACGTCAGCCGATGCACCCTGTTCGATCTGCGTCACCAATGTCGGCGAGCCGGCAAAGTTGAATTGCACGGTCGTTCCCGGGTGGGCGGTTTGAAAGGCAGCGCCGAGTGCTTTGAAAGAGTCGGTCAATGACGCTGCAGCAAAGACCGAGGCAGTCCCGCTTAGCGAAGCACCCGGGCTTCCGCCGCTCCCGCAGGCGGCAAGAAACGCGACAGACGCCAACGACAAGATCCGAGTACGCATCCGACCCCCTCCCTAGCTACGTGGTAGCTCGATTACGACATTTGTCGCCTTCACCGATGCGACAGCCATCACACCCGGCTTCAGTCCGAGCTCGTCAACCGACTCGCGTGTGATGAGCGACACGATCCGGTATGGGCCCGCCTGGATCTCAACCTGGGCTGCAACGGAGTCCTTGATCACTCGCGTAACGATGCCCGAGAACTTGTTCCGCGCCGACTCGGTCACCACATGCGGCAGGTCGGGGCGGGGCTGCGCCGCCATATAGGCCGCGAGCGCGGCTCCATCGATCTGCCGCTGGCCGCCCGCCGACCGGACTGTCTTGATCTGGCCGCCATCGACCAGGCGCCTCACCGTGTCAGGGCTGACGTGCAGCAGGTCCGCGGCTTGGCCGATCCTCAGGCGACTTTTCACACTGAAACCATAGCAAATACACGGTTTAGAGCTAATAAGCTTTGTGAACGCGGGTCTGTTATCACTTACCCTGATATCTGCCAGGTATCGTATTCGCCGAAATTGTGAGTTTCGCAGCGCACAGCGGGTGGATACTAGAGCCGGCTGAGATGTCTGGCCACCCGCCGACTCCGAGATCCGGTCTCGCACGAATCACCGGCCGCCTCGCGGCCTTGGTGTCGCCACCGCCGTGTGGCATCTGCGGCCGCGGTCATGCCGCCATTGGTTGGATGGTCGATCCCTTTGGGAGAGCTAGCGGTCGCTGCCCAGGCTGCGTCGGGGACTCGGGGCTCCCCAACCGCTCCGCGCCGGACCGAGGTTCAAAGGACTAGCCGAACACCGCCAGCCGGCGTAGCTCAACAGAGATCGGTTTTGCCGGACGTTACCCTCTTAGGGTGAGTGCCCTGTCGGGAATTCGCGTGCTCGACTTCACGCGCGTGGTCTCAGGCCCGTACTGCACCCAGCTGCTTTCAGACCTGGGGGCTGACGTCGTCAAGATCGAGCGGCCAGGCTCAGGCGACGACTCGCGGGCGTTCGGACCGCCGTTCATCAAGGGCGAGAGCGTGTACTTCCTCTCGCTCAACCGCGGCAAGAAGAGCGTGGTCATCGACCTGTCGACCGAGACTGGCCGCCAGGACGCGCGGCGGCTCGCCCGAGAGTTTGACGTCGTCATCGAGAACTTCAGGACCGGCTTCATGGCGAGCGTGGGCCTCGACTACGAGACCCTTGCCGCCGACAATGAGCGTCTCGTCTACTGCTCGATGACCGGGTTCGGCGAGACCGGGCCATACAAGGACCGCGCCGGTTACGACGTGATGGTCTCGGCGCTCGGCGGCATGATGGGCATCACGGGACTGCCGGGCGGCCCACCGGTCAAAACTGGTGTCGCGCTCCTGGACGTGGCCACCGGCCTTCACGCTGCCACCGCGATCTGCGCTGCGCTGTACGAGAGAGCGCGTTCAGGGAAGGGTCAGCGGATCGAGCTTTCACTCCTCGGCGTGCAGCTGGCGACCCTCATAAATGCGGCGTCGGTCTACCTGGTCGGAGGCCAGGTGATGGGCCCACAGGGCAATGCCCACGATGCAATAGTTCCGTATCGAGCGTTTCGAGCGTCTGATGGCTACATCGTCATCGGGGCTGCCAACGATTCGATGTTCACGCGCCTGTGCGATGTGCTTGGCGTGCCCGAGCTGGCGCACGACCGAAAGTTCGACACGAATGCCAATCGCGTTGCTCACCGGCAGGAGCTCGAAGTAGCGATTGGCCAACGGTTGGCGACCGCCACGGTGTCCGAATGGGTCGGCAGAATCAGCGCCGCCGGCGTCGCCGTCGCACCGGTGAACTCGATCAGAGAGGTGTTCTCAGATCCACAGGTCGTCGCGTCCGGCCAGGTCGTCCCGTTAGTGCACACAACCCTCGGCGAGATCCAGCTGGTCGGCTCGCCTGTGCACATGAGCAGGACGCCGGTCATCCATCAGGGCGCGCCGCCGATCCTCGGCGAGCACACCGAAGAGGTGCTGGGCAAGCAGTAAGCGGCGCTAGTGCGCGAGAGAGTCGAGGTTCTCGACTATCGCCTCTTGCGAGGAGCGGGCGATGATGACCACCGCCTCCTCTGCGCTGTCCTCGTTCGACTCGATGTGCGGCACGAAAGGCGGCACGTATACGTAGTCGCCCGGCTTGGTCTTCAGTCGTTCCTCGACGCCATCGGCCATGTAGATGAACACCGGGTTGCCCGAGAGCACGTAGATGCTCGTCTCGTTCTCGCCGTGGTGATGGGCGCCCGACACCACCCCGGGCGCCATATGCGTCTCCCCCATCCAGATCTTGCTTGCGCCAACAGTCGACTCGCAGACCCCGGCGCGGCGGACCATGCCGTAGGTCTGCGCCGTGTCCGCCGTCGCGTCCTCAGGGGAGACCTTGCGTAGCTCGCTCATCTGTCAATTCTCGGCGTTGGCGGCTAAGCCGTGCGCACCGCCGGAACCCCGGCTCGGGCCGCTCGCGTGCCGCGGGCAGCCGAGCCAGGTTGATCGAGGTCGGACGTCGTTACTGGCGGTGCGCCTCGACCTTTGTCTCGTGGTGGATGACCTCTCCGTCATGCCACTCGGGGTCGGCGGCGAGGAGCTCCCTCATCTGGCGGAAGCGCTTGTCCTGGTCAGGCGAGTCCGAGAACTTCTTGTAGGCGCTCTTGCTCTCGAAGATCGTGGTGACGAAATGCACGTTCGGGTCCGCGTCCGACTTGAAGACGTAGGTTGCGACGTGGCCTTCCTGGGCGTTCGCGGTGCCCTCCATCGCCTGCATCATCTTGTCCTCGGCGCCGGGCTTCAGCTTCATCTTGGCTACGGTTCCATACACGGCAACTCTCCTCGCCCACAGGGCGACCCTTGCGGGGCTAAACGTTTGGCGGAACCAACGGGCGCCTTGCGGCGACCCAACTCCCGACTCTACGCGCGACCGACCGCTTGTGCCCATTGGCGGCAGCTACAAGTCATAGCCTTCCGGGCGCCCGATTTGCGCAGCAGGTTCGCCTCGCGTCTACTTATGGGGCAATGGATCCAGCGGCTCGTCCTGTAGCGCTGTTCGCGGCCCTCGATGAGGAGGCGCGAGCTCTGGCGCGGCACCTTCCTCGTGCGGCCACCTCGTCTCCGCACCTTTCGATCTGGGAGGGGGCGATTGATGCCGCACCGGTGGTGCTTGTCGTCAGCGGCGTCGGCAAGGTGGCGGCGGCCCTGGCGACCCAGTTTGTGTGCGATGTCTACCATCCGCGATGCGCTGTCACGTTCGGATTGGCCGGCGCAACCGGCAGCGAAAGACCAGCGGGGCAATTGATCGTGGCTACGGGGGCCGTCCAGCACGATATGGACGCGCGGCCCCTGACCGACGCCAGAGGCGTGATTCCATCGCATGGGCAGGCGATATTCGACGCTGACCCCAAGCTGGCACAGGGTCTGCGTCGCGCAGCTCAACGGGTCGTTGACGATCCACGAGTCGTCAGATCCGGCCTGGTCCTGACGGGGGACCAGATCGTCACGTCACGGGCAGTGCGTGATGGACTGTTGCGAGACTTTCCGGAAGGACTCTGCTTTGACATGGAGACTGCCGCCATCGCGCAGGTGGCTATACAGAACAGCCTTCCCTGGGGCGCGTTGCGGATGACCTCGGACTCGGCAGACGAGAGCTTCAACCTCGACCAGATCATCAGCTTCGGCATCAATACGGCGGCCGACCTGTTCAACCAGATCATCCAGGCGTTCCTGAGCGGCGGCCAATGGGCCTAGCCGGACGTTGCCGGCTCCCGAGCGGCCGTGGGCAGCCTCGTCGTCAGCAATGCCGCGACCAGGGAGATCGCGGCGCCTGTGAACAGCACCGTATTGAGTCCTCGGCGTACCAATACAGCTCCGACGACGGCGCCGGCAACTGACGAGAAATAGATCGGCAGCAAGACCAAATTGAGCGTGGTGGCGCGCCGCTCAACGGGGACGGCGGTGGCTAGAAGCGCGAACACCATGGAGATGGCGGTCGCGGTCGCAGCGCCGAGCGCGACCGCGCCGACGGTGAGCCAGACCAGGTTGGGCGCCAAGGCGAGCTCGGCCAGGCTGGCCGCCGCCAGAACACAGGCTCCGGCCAGGAGAGGCCTGAAGCCGTAGCGATCGCCGGCGGCCCCGGCGAGCGGCGAGAGAAGCGCGCCCAACAGGGCGGATGCGCCGAAGACGATGCCGATCTGGCCCGCAGCGCCCGCAGTGCCGCCGATGAGCCTGATCACAAGAAGAGGTAGGAACGGATTGGCGATCTGCTGGGCGAAGTAGGCCAGACCGAAAACGCCGAAGACGATCAAGGTCATTCGTCCGGTGAGAGCCATCCGCAACGCAGCGAGGGCAAGGCTGGTCGTCGATCCGGAGGGCGCAGGCGGGCGGGCCCCTTCGCGCGCGAAGGCCAGTAGGAGCACGCCTGCCGCCAACGACATCGCAGCGTCGAGAGCGAACAGGGTGTGAAGGTTGAGAACGCTGTGGTCGACAAGCCAGCCGCCAACCGTGGGGCCGAGCGCGAAGCCGAGTGACGGGCTGACGCCGAAAAGAGAGATCGCCAGGCCGACCCGACCATGCGGCGTGACAGAGCGAAGCGCCGTGAGCATCACCCCTGTGTTGCCGAGCTGGAAACCGACCAGGAGCAGCCCGAAGGCCGCCTCCCAACGGTTCTGGGCGACCCAAAGGACAGCGAAGACCACCATCTCGACGAAAGCGCTGCGGGCGATGATCGGGATGCGGCCGTAACGCTCCGCCCACACGCCCCAGAAGGGGACGAGTGGCAGGCCGAAGAGAAAGAACGCTGCGTTGAGGTAGCCGGTCCAGGCCGGCACGTCGGCGGGCGGCACCTGCACCGTCGCGAGGTACAGAGGCATGAACCGGAAAACGTGCGAGACGGTGAACGCCTCGACGGTCGAGGCGATCCCGAAGAGGACCAACAGGGTTATCCACCCCGACGCCCGCCGGTTCGCCGCAGCTACTGCCTCTTGCGCGGGCATGTCAGCGGACTATAGGCAAGCGCGGCACCAAACGAGTCGAAACCGCTCTTTGGTCGAGCTAGCCATCTGGCTTGCGCTGCCCATAGACTTCGCACCATGAACCAGACCTCGCTTGGAGGGTGTCGACTCGGCCGCAGCTATACGTTTAGGTTGATGAGGAGGTATTGACGATGCCCCAGAAGCAACATCTGCCGAACGTGAGCGACAAAGAGCAGCGGATGTACGAGCACATCAAACAAAGCGAGCTCAAGCAAGGCCGCCCGACCAAGCGAGCGAAAGCGATCGCCGCGGCGACAGTCGTGAAGCATCACAACGCCAAGGATCACGCCAAGAACAAGTAGGAAAGCGACTTACTTGTGGCGCGGGTCCTAGGCAGCGGCACCAGCCCTGGCGCCGACCGCCACCATCCGAGCCACACCTCTCGCGAACGATTCGTCGAGCGGCAGGTGCATGTTCAGGTAGCGGTGGTAGAGCGGCCCGAACAGCAGGTCCATGATCAGCTCCGGGTCGCTGCCGGCTGGAATCTCGCCACGCGCGATGGCTCGCTCGATGATGGGCCGGCGTGCCTTCCGGATCCGGTCCACAAAACGCTCGCGCCAGGCAACCGCCAGATCGGGGTCACTCTGCACCTCAGCGATGAAATGGGCCACAGCACGGCCCCCGCGGCGAGCATTCGCCAACCGGACCCAGTTCTCGGCGACATGCACCAGATCGCCTAGCAGGCTGCCCGTGTCGGGAGTGGGTTGAGTGGCCAGGATGCCGTCCAGCACGGCGTCGAAGGCCAGCGCCCCTTTGCTCGGCCACCGCCGGTAGATCGAGGCTTTGCCGACGCCCGCGCGCTCGGCCACGCCTTCGATCGTCATCTCGGCGAGGCCGCCTGACTCGAGAACGATCTCGCCCGCCGCCCTGAGGATCGCCTTTTCGGTGTGATTGCTGCGGGGACGGCCCCTTTTCTCCTTGTTTGGAATAGCCCTTGCCAGCATCACGTTTTCCATTATAACGATACGAGACGTTGCGTCCGTAATCATTACGAAGGAGGCTCTCATGAAGAACATCAGGCTTGGGCGTAGTGACCTACAGGTATCGCCTATCGCATTC
>DATCPW010000230.1:0-4862 GCA_036569865.1 Candidatus Dormiibacterota bacterium | reverse complement strand
GTGCCCTCGACGACTTTCGCATGCACCTTGACGGTGTCGCCCGCGCGAAGGGCAGGGACCTTTTCCTTCTGCTGCTCCTTCTCGAGCTGCTGGATAACGTTCATGTCTTCTTCAACTCCTTGATTTGTGAACCATGTCTTGCTGCTGCCTGCTGGCGGCGCCACTGGCGGATGCGCGCGTGGTCGCCGGATAAAAGCACCTCGGGTACGCCCAGGCCTCGATACTCGGCCGGCCTGGTGAACTGCGGCCATCCTGACGGCTCGCTTGAAAAGGTGTCCTGTGTGAGGGACTCCGGGTCGCCCACCACGCCGGGCACCAGTCGCGCCACGGCATCGATCAGCACCATCGCGGGGATCTCTCCTCCGCTGAGCACATAATCGCCGATCGATACCTCGCGCGTCGCGAGACCGGTGCGTACGCGGTCATCGATGCCTTCGTATCGGCCACACACGATGATGAGACCCGGCTCCGCCGACAGCTCGGCCGCGAGCTTCTGGTCGAGTGGCTCGCCCCAGGGCTCCATCAGCACCACGGGGCCCGGGTTGTGGGGCCGGATCCACTCCACCGCTTCGAATACCGGCTCTGGCTTGAGCACCATTCCCGGACCACCGCCAAACGGCATGTCGTCCACCTGCCGGTGGCGGTCGTGCGTGTGATCGCGAAGATCGTGCGCGTGCAGCTCGATGAGGCCGCGCTCGAGGGCACGCCCGACGACGCCCTGCTCGAACACCGGAGCAAACATCCCCGGGAAGATGGTGATGACGTCAAATCGCATCGAGGTCATGCGTCCTCAACCTGGACCAGCCAGTCGGCGACCACGACCTTGCCGCCCGGGACGTCAACCTCGACCACGGCATCACGCGTTGCGGGGATGAGGTGCTCGACCACGCCCTCCCGGCTGACCCACACGTCGTTCGCCGGCCGCTCGAGGATCTCGGCTATCGTCCCTAGCTGCCGCCCCGAGCTGGTAAGGACGGTGAGGCCCACCACCTGGTGGTGGTAGAAGCGACCCTCCGCCAGCGGCCTTGCATCCTCTTCCGGGACCTCGATGTACCGCCCCCGGAACAGGTCGGCGATGGTGCGGTCATCTACGCCGCGCAGCTTGAGGACCAGGCCGGGGTGGCCTGGGCGGCTCCACTCCACCTCTTGTTCGGCGCCGTCGACCAGGAACGTGGCTCCTGCGTCGAAGCGATCGGCGAAGTCTGTCAAGGGAATTACCTTTACAGCTCCGTCCAATCCGTATGCGCCACCGATTTGCCCGACTCTGATCATTCCGTGCCGTCGCCTCGGGAATGCCTGGTTCCTCGTGGTGCGGCGTCTCCGTCTGAGGCCAGGTCCACGTATACACGCTTTCGGTCGCGAAGCGACGCCACTCGAACGAGCGTCCGCACGGCTTCGATGTTGCGGCCGGCCTTGCCGATGAACCTGCCGACGTCTCCGTCGGCCAGCTTCACCTTGATCGCGATGGTCCCGCCGCCACGCTCCTGAGCCTCCACGACGACCTCGTCGGGCTTGTCGGCCAGTGACTTCGCGACGTACTCGACCAGGGCCTTGTAGTCGATGGCCGGCCCCGGGGGACCCGCTGGACCCTCACGCCTGAAACCGCGGTTGTAAGGACCGCGGCCACCCGGGCCTTCACGCCTGGGCGGTCGACTTCCGCGTTTCTGCAAGTCGCTCAAGGATTCCCTCCCGCTTCAACAGGCTCCGCGCTGCTTCGGTGGGCTGAGCGCCCTGCTGGAGCCAGCGCACGACTTTGTCGCCGTCGATCTTGATCACCACGGGATCGGTCATCGGATCGTAGTACCCGAGGTGCTCGATGAACCGCCCGTCGCGCGGCGATCGCGCATCCGCCACAACGAGGCGGTAGAAGGGGTGTTTCTTGGCCCCCATCCGCCTCAACCTGATCTTTACCAACCTGGACCTCCTTGTCCAAACAACCGGGCCACCCCGGCTTTTCCACTGCGACCCCCAAATTGCTTCGCGAGCTTCTGCATCGTCTCGCGTGCCTTGATGAGCCGGTTCACATCGGCAGGCTGCACGCCGCTGCCCCGCGCGATACGTCGCTTGCGCGCTCCATCGATCAGCTCGGGGTGCGCGCGCTCCCGCGCCGTCATCGAAAGGATGATCGCCTCCATGCGCCGAACTTCTTTCTCGGTGTCTTGGCCGGCCACCTGGCTCTTCAGTGCCTTGCCGCCCGGAAGCATGTCCAGCATGCCTTCCAGAGGTCCCATCCCGCGAACCTGGCGGATCTGGGCGAGAAAGTCGTCGAAGGTGAGATGGCCGGAGCGCATGTGGCGCTCGACCTCGAGGGCCTTCTCCTTGTCGACATTCTGCTCGACACGCTCGATCAGGCTCAGGACGTCGCCCATGCCGAGTATCCGCGAGGCCATCCGTTCCGCATGAAAGACCTCCAGGTCCTGGGGCTTCTCTCCCGTGCCGGCGAACCTGATCTGCTGGCCGGTGGCGCTCCGCAAAGAAAGAGCGGCGCCGCCTCGTGCGTCGCCGTCGAGCTTGGTGAGGATCACGCCGTCGAGGCCAATGCCCGAGAACGCCTCCCCCACCTTGACCGCTTCCTGGCCGGTCATCGAGTCGGCGACCAGCAGGGTCTCGGTGACGGGCACTGCTGCCTTCAGCCGCTTGAGCTCGTGCATAAGCTCGCCATCTATGTGCAAGCGGCCGGCGGTGTCGAGGATCACCACGTCGAGGCCGAGGCGCAGGGCTTCGCGAATCGCGGCGTTGGCGATGTCCTCGACTTTTCCCGAGCCTGAGTGGAACGCCACCTTTTCGCGCTCGGCAAGGGTTCGCAGCTGGTCGACGGCGGCGGGGCGTCTCAGGTCGAGGGCCGCGAGGAAGGGGCGGTGTCCATCGCGTCTTGCCAGCAGAGCGAGCTTGATCGCTGTGGTCGTCTTGCCCGAGCCCTGGAGGCCCACGAGCATCACTACCGTGGGGGAGCCGCCGTAGCGGAGGCCGTCCGAGTTGCCACCCAGGAGATCGACGAGCTCTTCGTTTACAGCCTTCACCACTTGCTGGGGAGCCGTCAGGCCGGGGGCGATCTCCACGCCGTTGACTCTTGCCCGCACCCGTTCGATGGACTCCTTGACGACCTTGAAGTTGACGTCGGCTTCTAGGAGGGCCATGCGCACCTCACGGAGGCCGGCGTCGACGTCTTCGGGGCGGAGGACGCCGCGTCCGGAGATCTTCTTGAGTGCGGCGGCGAGGCGCTCGCCGAGGGTTTCGAACATCTAGATGCTTAGCTGCGCCATGCGCTGCTTCAGGTCTGCCAGCTCGCGTTCGAGGGAGGCGATGGCGCGGCGGCGGCGGCCGGCTTCCTTGAGGAGGCCGAGGCGGGTTTCGTAGTCTTCTAGGGAGCGGGTGGAGCGGCGCACGATGTCGTGGACCGCGGCGCGGGAGGTGCCCTGGTTCGAGGCGATCTCGGCGAGGGACCAGTCATTGCGCAGGTGGAGGTCGAGGACCTGGCGCTGGTGGTCCGTCAGGAGGGCGCCATAGCGGTCGTAGAGGGCCAGGTAGCGGTTCCTGGCCTGGAGGGTGTCAAGGGCCATGCCTTGACAGCTTAGCAAGCCAGGGGGGTGCGCCGGGATCTGGCTCCGCCAGGCCCGCCGCCTCAAGGGGGGACGTCCCCCCTCAGATAGAATCGGGGCCGTGCTGACCGCCGTGATCCTTGTCAAGGCTGATCGGGAGGGGTTGGGGCACCTGGGGCCCAAGCTGGCTGACGTGGCGGGGGTCTCCGAGGTTTATACGGTCACGGGGGAGTGGGATTTTGTGGCCATCGTGCGGGTGCGGGAGCACGAGGAGCTGGCGAAGGTGGTGACGCAGGAGCTCGGGAAGCTTGAGGGGATCGAGAGGACGCAGACGATGGTGGCGTTCCAGCAGTTCTCCGCCCACGACCTGGAGACGATGTTCGGGCTGGGGGAAGAAAAGTCAAGCTAAAGGGCGGGAGCCCGGCCATTCGGGCACAAACGGTCGCATCCGAGCCAATTTATAGGGCCATTAAGGCCCATTTGGTCAGGCGGTTCGAGCGATCGAGGGCTTCCGAGAATCGGTAGCTAATCCTTCCCGCGCATCCTTTCGATCGGCAATTCGACCAATGCTCTCCATTGCTGGCGTAACGCTATTCCCGTGGGGATGGGGTGACGTACTCCTGCAAGTGGCTTGGTCGTGCGCTCCATCACCGCAGTCCGGAAGTCGCCCTCGAACTCCGTCATTGCTCGGCCCATGTCGCCGGCGCCGAAGTGGCAATCGCTGGCGCCGATCGCCGCGCCCAGGCGTTCCCGGTTCGCTTCGTAGAACTCGTGCAGCTGTTTTCGGCGCATTGAACCCATCGGGACCGTTGACAGCATCTCTATCGCGTCGACGCTTTGCTTTTCGATCAGGCGCCTCAACATGCCTGGTTGAATCGAGCCGAAGTACACGGGCATGAACGGATGAGGAACCAGCACCAACCCGCCCTGTGCGTGGATCGCCGCGACGGTGTCCTCGAGCGACATGCCGCGTTTGACCGGCGTCTCCAGGAACCATCCCACTATGTGGGTCTGGGCCGGCCACCTCGTTGTCACCTCCTGCCCCGCCACCACAGTCAAAGCAGCCGTTTCACCTATCGATTGCGTCTCTTTGACCGAAGCCATCGTGTCGTGGTCGGTGACCGCGATCAGGTCGAGGCCGCCCTTCACTGCGGCATCGACGAGCTCGGCCGGCGTGACCATCCCATCGGACGCGGTCGTGTGGCAATGAGGATCAGCGCGCGACAACTCTCAGTCCTCGAATAGAGCGCGCAAGAACGCTTCCGGATCGAAGGGCGCGATGTCGTCGATCCCCTCCCCCACTCCCACGAGCTTGACCGGCAC
>DATCPW010000229.1:0-2639 GCA_036569865.1 Candidatus Dormiibacterota bacterium | reverse complement strand
CGCGCGCATGGGCAACGCCGAGATGGTCGACTCGATGGTCCATGACGGCCTCTGGTCGACCTTTCTGAAGGAGCACATGGGGGAGAGCTCGGACGATGTCAACCGCGAGCTCGAGATCAGCCGCGAGGACCAGGACTCCTGGGCCGCGCGCTCGCACCAGCGGGCTCAGCGCGCCTGGGAAAGCGGGGCGATGGCATCTGAGGTGGTGACAGTCGCCATCCCGCAGCGACGCGGAGAGGCAGTGAAGGTGCAGCGTGACGAGGGCGTGCGTCCAGGGACCACAGAGGAATCGCTTGGCAAGCTGGCGCCGGCCTTCCGGCCAAAGGGCACGATCACCGCGGGCAACGCATCACAGATCTCGGACGGGGCGGCCGCAGTCGTGGTCATGTCGGCCGAGCGCGCTCGTGAGCTCAAGGTGGAGCCGCTCGCGGAGATCGTCGCGCACGGGATGAGCGCCGACCGGTATGCGTGGCTGCACACAGTGCCGGCGCTCGCGCTGAGTAACGCGCTGAAGAAAGCGGGGCTCGCCGCGACCGACCTGGACCTGGTCGACATCAACGAAGCCTTCGCAGCCGTCGCGCTGAACGTCACACGCATGCTTCAGCTGGACGAGGAGCGCGTGAACGTCAATGGTGGTGCGGTGGCGCTCGGCCATCCGATCGGGGCGAGCGGCGCCCGCCTGGTGCTGACGGTCGCGCACGAGCTGAAGCGGCGGGGACTGCGCACAGGAGCCGCCGCGCTTTGCGGTGGCGGTGGCCAGGGCGACGCTTTGATCATCAGACGGTTCGGCGAATAAACAGGCCCGAATCGTGAGTGAACGGAAGGTTGCTCCTTTCGGCTCCTGGGCGTCGCCAATCACCATCGAGCTGCTTCTCAACGGCACGGTTTCGCTCAGCAGGGGCATGTCGCGCTGGGATGGCAACGATCTCTATTGGACCGAGCTGAGGCCGACAGAGGGCGGGCGCCAGGTGATCGTTCGCCGGAGCGACGGTGCCAACACGGACGTGACGCCCGCCGGCTTCAACGCTCGAACGCGCGTGCACGAATATGGAGGCGGCGAGTTTGCGGTGGGCGGCGGAGCCGTATGGTTCGCCAACTTCGTCGATCAGCGCATCTACATCCAGGAACGCGGCGCCGGCCCGGTCGCCATCACACCCGCTGTCGATGTCCGGCACGCGGACCTGCTGGTCGATACTGGGCGGCGACGAATATTTGCAGTGCGCGAAGACCACACGACCGGCGCATCCGAGGCTGTCAACACGCTGGTCGCGTTGGATTGGAAAGGCGATCGCGACGCCATCACCATTGCCAGTGGCAACGATTTCTACTCTTCGCCCAAGCTCAGCCCCGACCGCAAGCGCCTTGCGTGGCTGACGTGGAACCATCCAAACATGCCGTGGGACGGCACCGAGCTCTGGATCGGCGAGCTCGATGCCGGCGGCAATGCGACCTCCGCGCGCAGGATCGCCGGCGGCCCCACCGAGTCGATCTTCCAACCGGAATGGTCGCCCGATGGTGAGCTGTACTTCATCTCGGATCGCAACAACTGGTGGAACATCTACCGGGTTCGCGGCGAGTTCGACGAGCCGGTGTGCCGCCGCGAGGCGGAGTTCGGGGTGCCGCAATGGGCGTTCGGAATGACCAGGTACGGCTTCGCCGACTCCGGCGAGATCGTATGTCTCTATTCGGAACCTGGCGGCACAAAACTGGGGCTCCTCGACACAGTAACCGGGAAGCTGAAGCAGATCCAGCTTCTGTACACCGCCCTCCGCGGGGTCGCTGTCAACGACAGACGAGTGGCGACCGTCGCGGCGTCGCCGACCCTTTCTGAGCGTGTCCTCGTCGTCGATATCGACAGTGGCGCCCAGGAGGTCGTCAAGGTCTCCAATCCGGCGCACATCGATCCGGGTTACTTCAGCGTGCCGCAGGCGATCGAGTTTCCGACCGAGGGCGGCGTAGCGGCCCATGCGTTCTACTACCCGCCCAAAAACAAGGATCACGAGGGCCCGCCGGGAGAGCAGCCGGCACTGGTCGTGCACAGCCATGGGGGCCCCACCAGCGCGGCCGGCTCGAGCTTCGACCTCGAGCTTCAGTACTGGACCAGTCGCGGGTTTGGCATCGTCGATGTCAACTACGGCGGGTCATCCGGTTACGGACGCGCATACCGATTGCGCCTCAACGGCAACTGGGGCGTTGTCGACGTGGACGACTGCATCAACGCGGCTCGCTATCTCGTCGGGCAGGGCCTCGCCGACGGCCGGCGAGTAGCCATCA
The DNA here is from genome assembly GCA_036569865.1 of Candidatus Dormiibacterota bacterium. Lineage (GTDB taxonomy): Bacteria > Chloroflexota > Dormibacteria > Dormibacterales > Dormibacteraceae > Palsa-872. Next base: position 365 of record DATCPW010000229.1, on the reverse strand, counting down.
CGGGCGGCTCGGCAGGTGGATTCACGACTCTGGTCGCGCTCACGAAACGTGATTTCTTCAACGCGGGCGCGAGCCATTTCGGAATCGGTGACCTCGTCACCTTCGTCAAGGACACGCATAAGTTCGAATCGCGCTACCTGGATACTCTCATCGGGCCGTACCCGGAGCGAGCGGACCTCTACCGCGAACGCTCCGCTGTCAACTTCGCCGACGACCTCAACTGCCCTGTGATCCTTTTCCAGGGACTCGAGGACAAGATCGTGCCGCCGAGCCAGGCCGAGGAGTTCGTCGCCGTCTGCGAGAAGAAGAAGCTGCCCTATGCCTACCTGCCGTTCGAGGGGGAGCAGCACGGTTTCCGCCAGGCC
>DATCPW010000228.1:0-2532 GCA_036569865.1 Candidatus Dormiibacterota bacterium | reverse complement strand
GATATGCGGGGTTACGGCCAATCCCAGCTGCCTGCCACATCGTGGTCGCCCATCGCTGACGTTCTGGCTCTCATGGACGCGCTGCATATAAGAGAGGCGCCGCACGTGGTCGGCTGCTCGATCGGCGGCGGGGTCGCCATCGACTTCGCCCTCCAGCATCCGGAGCGCGTGTCGAAACTAGTGCTCGTCGGCGCCGGGGTCGGGGGCCTGATGGTGGGTGACCCGGACGATCCCATCTATGCCGAAACGATCGCAGCGGATGAAGCCAAAGACCTGACCGCGTTGAACGAGGCGGAGATGAAGCTGTGGCTTGTGGGACCCGGGCGGACGGTCAGCCATGTCGACAAGAAGCTGCGTGACCTGTTCCTCGAGATGAACGGAATCGCCCTTCGCAGCGACTTCAAGAACGCACCCAGGATTGATCTAGATCCGCCCGCGGCAGAGCGCCTGAGTGAGATCAAGGCGCCAACCCTTGTCGTGGTCGGAGACCACGACCTGCCCGAAGTCCATGAGACTGCGGGGGTGCTGATGTCAAACATTCGCGGTGCGCGCAAGGCTGTCATTCACGACGCGGCTCACCTGCCAAACCTGGAACATCCGGAAAAGTTCAACCGTCTTCTACTCGATTTCCTGAACGGTTAAACCCCTTGAAAGCTAGCGCCTCAGGGTTGGCCGGGGTCCCCCCGGCCATGACTTTGTCTTTATTACTCCGACCGTCGCGTGGAGAAACAAATTCGTAATTAGGCCAATCCCGGGAGTGAGAGCAGAGCCTGCGGCGGAGCCGCACGCTCGATGAGAGAGAACCGACTGGTTCTCTCTCATACGTCTCAGCGCAGCGCCGCCGACGCGGCCTCCCAGCACGTTCGGTGTCCGTTGACGCTGTCCTCTCGCTTGAACTTCACGACAACCATGGTCGGCGTCTGAGCCGCGAGCGCATCGACCAGCGCAGGCTCGAGCCCCGCACGATCAGTGACAGGGCTGTAGACGAGGTCATAGAGGCGCGCGACCTGCGCGAAGTCGAGGCCCAGCGGCGTGGCGAAGAGCTCCTCGAAGACGTCCTGGTGCTGCGCCTGCGGCAGGAAATTGAAAACGCCGCCGCCGTTGTTGTCGCAGACGACGATGGTTGCTCTGAGGCCATGCCGCCTGAGAGCCAACAGGCCGTTCATGTCGTGATAGACGGACAGGTCACCCAGCAGCAGCGCTGTGGGGACGTTGCTCCGCCCAGCGGCCAAACCAAGGCCGGTGGAGACAAGGCCGTCGATGCCACTGGCTCCGCGGTTGCCGTAAAAGCGCTGCTGCGTCTTCGCGTACGGCCAGAAGCTGTCGACGGCCCGGATCGGCATGCTCGAGCCAACGAAAACCTGCCCGTTGTCGGGAAGCCGTGCCGCGAGCGCTCGCACGATGTGGCCCTCATGCAATGGCGTGGACACAAATGTCGCCGCGATCGCGGCCGTCGCCCGCTTCCCCGCGGACATCCACTCCTCTCGCCATGCGTTCCTATCCATCGCAGGCAGCGCCTCGAGCAGCGTTTGCGGATCGCATGCCATCACGTGGCTGGCGACCTGGTCGGGGTCCCGCCACAGGTGGTCGGGATCGATCAGAAAAGTCGGAGCGGACGCCGCCGCCAGCCAGGCGCTTAGAACCTTCGAGGTTGGGGCTCCGCCAAGACTGACGACGAGGTCAGGCCCGTGCTGCAAGGACCATCCAGCGCGCAACAGTGCTTCATACGATTCGACGGCGGCCCCGGTTTCAGCGCGACGAAGCTGCGAGCTGGGCTCCGCCAGAACGGGCAAACCCAACCGGGCCAGCGCAGGGGCGAGCCGGTCGCCGTCACGCATCTCGCCGGCGACTATCAGCGGCCGCTGCGCCCTCTGGAGGGCAGACGCCAGGGTTGTGACCTGGCCTGGCGTCGGCAGGTTACGACCCGCGCTGATCGCCTGTCCTGCCGTGCCGAGCGCGGCGGGGAGCTCGCCCGGCGTCGGCACCAAAGGCTCGCGGAATGGAAGATTGATGTGGACAGGGCCGCCGGCTGCCTCGGCATAAGCTCGCGCCGCCAGACGGCGCCACTGCCGCGGTGCGCTGGCTGATTCGATCGGAGCTCCCGGATCGAAGAACCAGCGAACAGCGGTCCCGTAAAGGTGCTGCTGGTCGATCGCCTGGTTGGCGCCGACGTCGCGCAGGTCGGGCGGGCGATCGGCAGTGAGGACGATCAGCGGTGTGCGGGAATGAAAAGCCTCGACCACCGCCGGGTGAAATTCGGCTGCTGCGGTGCCCGAGGTGCACAAGAGCACCACGGGCTTTCCGGTCCCCTTGGCCAGGCCGACCCCAAAAAAGGAGCCGGATCGCTCGTCGACGTGGACGAACACGCGGATCTTGGGATGGCGTTGAAGCGCGATGGCGAGTGGCGCCGACCGCGAGCCGGGTGAAATGCAAGCGAAATCGACGCCTTGCGCGGCAAGCTCATCGACGAAGGTTGCGGCGAATGATTGCGTTACATCCATAGGATCTATTTGTGATTCTCGAAGGAGATGA
>DATCPW010000227.1:0-10581 GCA_036569865.1 Candidatus Dormiibacterota bacterium | reverse complement strand
GACGCAACTGTCGTGGAGAGCTTAGCCGCAGCCTCCCTGACCTGCACCTTCGCGGCGCGATAATGGAAGCAAATCGGGGGCGGGATGTCAATCTACTCAGATGTGACGGCAAGTCGACCGTCGCGCGATGGAGTCTTGGCCTGAAACCACTGCAGAACCAACTACATCAAGTGCTTGTGACTTAATTTTTCGCGGGTTGGACGAATCAAAAGTTGATTATGGCCGGGGTGTGGGGCACACAAACTCGTCCGAGCCCTCGGTTGGCACCGTGAGCTGGTGCGCAGAGCCTGTGGGGGTCATTTATTCATCCCGCGCGGATCACGCCGCCACCGTAGCGGGCTTCGCAGAGTATCCACGCAACAGCCCGCCAAGTCGGCTGTTGCACCACACCGTGTCCGCGGGTTCCACTGGATCGGATCGCGCGATCGGAGTGTTCATGTTGAGTGCCCGGTGCGGGCGTTCCTGGTTGTAGTGATCGAACCACTCGCTCAGCACCCTTTCCAGGTGTCGTCGGCTGATGATCAGCATCCAATCCAAACACTCCCGCCGAGTACTGCCGTTCTGGCGCTCGATGTGCGAGTTCGCCAGCGGCGCCCGTACAGGAGTTCTGATCACGGTCAAGCCTTCGTCCACGAGCACTAGATCCGACACGCCACCAAACTTGGCGTCGTTGTCACGAATCAGGAACTTGGCCTTGACCCCCAGCTCGCTGAGCTCCCAGGCAACATTTCTAGCCTGCTGGGCCACCCACTGGGCATTCGGCGATTCGGTCACCCCGAACCAGATCACCCGCCTCGTCGCCAGCTCCATATATAAGAGGACGTAGAGGCGCTTGAGGAATACCGTGTCCACCTCGATGAAGTCCGTCACCACGATCGCCGACGCCTGCGCTTTGAGAAACGCCTTCCAGCTCAACCACGATCGCCGACGCCTGCGCTTTGAGAAACGCCTTCCAGCTCAACCCCGACCGCGCCGGCGATCCCGGAACCCGACGCTTTCGGAGCAGATTCCTGATGGCCGTGATCGAAACTCGATGGCCCACTTTGAGAAGCTCCCCATGTATGCGGACACAGCCCCACTTTGGGTTCTCTTTCACCATCCGCAAGATCAGGGCGATGACTTCATCCGAGAGGGGAGGCCGCCCTGGCCCACGAAGCTGCCCGAACGCCGCCCATTTTCGCCGCACGAGTTCGCGATGCCGCCCGAGCACGGTTTCGGGCTGCACGAGCATGCCGGCTAGCGCAGCACGGCTCACCAATCTGCTTAGCGCTGCCATGATCGCCCGGTCTGCCGGCTCGAGTCGAGGTTTCTTCACCTGCCGGCGAACCACGCGAAGTTGATGGCGGAGAAGAAGTATCTCGGCCTCGGCGTCTCGAGGTCCAAGCCTGAGGTCAACCAGGTCGAAGAACAGTCGCAGCCAGGAGTAAAGGAACGCGAACACCATCGGGACCGCGATCCTATCGTTCAGTCAAGCCAACTCTGGGTAGCCAACCTGCGGACGAATAAGTGACCCCCACAGCCTGCTCCAGCAGCTCGGCTATGGCGATCCGAACATGGTCGCTGGCGATCGCATAACGCTGCCCCGCGTCTGTCTCGTGGCCCAGCACCAAACCAGCGGCTTGAGTTCTCGCGCCTGACAGGCTATTAAGCGCGAAGAACGCAAGGGCATTGAACGCCGAGTTCGCCGAGATCCAATTGCCATGCAAGCTCGCGACAAAGCGGCCGCCGGGAAGCTCCGACCCGGCTGCCTAGATTCGACCCTGAGCTTAGATTTCGGCTACAAGCTCGTACGTCTCACTGGGCGAGAAGCGAACACCGGTCCGCTCGCCAGCTGTGCGCTGAAGCTCTGTTAGCGACTTTTGGCTGGCCTGGATGTCTTCCAATGACTCGAATATCGCGACGTTCAAGCCGCGTCGGTTCTCGGAGTCGATCAGCCAATAGGCCTTCTTCAGTCCCTTCTGCTCCTTGGCACGCGGCACCACATTCTCTCGGATGAACTTACCCGGGTCGGTCTGTGAGTCGCCCATCTCCGTTCGAATCACGCGAGCAAACATTCGCAATCCCCTCCACAGAACTTCAGGAGCCCAGCGCCAGGGCGGCGCTCTGGCAAGCCTGACAGTAAATCTAACTCGAAGAAGCCTCAAGCGCTCAACCTCATCCGTCGGGATCATCCAAGTAAGCCCGGGTTGCTACATGCGTTGCTACATTCGATTGAGTGCGCTCTGGCCACCGAGCAAACCGTCATTGACCGGTAAACCCTTGGTCGACGAATCCCAGACCGACGCCCGCGCGGCTCAGGCTGAGCGCAGCCAGATCAGTGTGCGGGTTACGGTCTCGCCGTCTGCGCTGGTCGTAGCGAGCTGGATGATGAGGCGGTCTTCCTCAACTCGCATCTCACGCGAGACGATCTTGCCCACGTCACTCGGCGATAAGGCACCCTCGAGGTGCTGGGTCACTGAGCCAGACGCCTCGTCCACCGTGTAGGTGCCGAAATACGCGTCGTAGCCGTTTACTGCAGCACTGTTATTCACACTCGCTCGCCCCGTCGCGACGATTGCATCAGTCGAGCGATCGCGCTTCATGAACTGCGCGGTGAAGTTGCCAGCGGTGTCGTAAGCAAGGAGAGCAATCGGGTCAGCGCCGAGGCCTGGATCGACTCGCCGCTCGCCTGCGGCAGTGCGATCCTCCCGCGAAACAAGCCGCCAGGTCCCGACGAGCTGCAAAGCGAGTGTCGTCACGAGGTCTCGCCATTACAGCACGAACCTCGCGAGCTAGTTTCGAGGCTCGTAACGTCGACGTGTCGCGCCTCGAGTGAACTCGTAGGTGGCGGATCAGCAATCGGAGGTAGGTAAGGACTCTCGCTCTACCGACCTAACCTGAAACCCCGCGCGCGCGCCGAATTGTCGGCGACGGGCGAGAGGTCCCGGAATCGCGACGTCGCCGCGTCACGACAACTGACGCCATAGGAGCTACAGATCGCGGTCGCGGTATCGGGTGGTACCAACCGGGAGGCGGCCGCGCAGCTCTTCTTGAGCCCCAAGACTGTCGAGGCGCACCTCAGCAGCGCCTACCGCAAGCTCGGAGCGCGCTCCAGGACGGCAATGGTTCGCATATTCGCGAACGAAGCGCCGGCGGCCAAGCCATCGAAGGTGGCAATCCAGGCCTAGCGCCATTTCAGATTTTGGTCGGGGGCCCGGGATTTGAACCCGGGGCCTCACGGTCCCGAAATCTAGGCAGTTCTGTCCACCGAGACCGTTTTCGCAGGTTTTGAGTTCATTTAGAGAACTCACCGGACGATTCCCGGCCAGTTTCATCCGCCGATGTCTCCTGGATCACTGCATGAACTACTACATGAGCGCCGGTTCGCGGCCGGACGACCTCGTGGAAGCGGCGCCTTCGGGTGAGCTTCAAATCAGCAACGCCTCATCCAGCCGCGACTACAGATCGCGTGGTGAGAATGGTTTGGTCAGGTAGGCGTCGGCGCCCGCAGCCAACGCGGCGTCAAGTCCGATGCCACGGCCGAGGCGGTGAGAATGCATGTGACGAGACGGCGTTCAACATGAACGTCCATGCGGCAGGATTATCGCCCCGCGTGGGCCGCGGCGGATTCGAACCGCGTAGCCACGCAGTGGTCACTGCTAATTGGTAACCGAGGGGGTAACGCGCGCCTTGCGCAAAGGCAACTGCTCCGCGGTGTCCGACTTCCCACGCTGAGCCTGTAAGCAGCCGGAGTTACGGCTCGGAGGTTACTGGCAATGCAGTCGCCGCTCGCCAGGGACACGAGTATCATGGCGACCACTCGCTGGACGGCGACACTGGCGGTCATCGCACATTTGGGGAGGCGGGGACATGGCAGAGGAGAGGGGCGAAGAGCACGGCGGACTTCTCATTCGCGGCGCGGATGGAAGCCTGTGGTTCATGAGAGACGATGCGGTGGCTCCTGTCCGCCTGGAGGACGACGTCGCCACGAACCTCGATCGATTTCTGGAGCAAGAAACTCAAGCGGAGTTCAGTGGGCTGAGTCCAGAAGCCATAGAGATCTTGCGGAAGCGGTTCCCAGAGCTGCACATGTGGGGTGCCATCATCTGGCGCGGCATACGTCTTCCTCGATAGAGGCCGAGCAGCCGCGCGCCCCTGATCCGTGATGTCATGGTGACCCGAACGGGCGCCCACAAAGCGTTTAGGGCGGGCACTCACCGCACGCTGCCGCCCGACGAAACCCTGCTTCGCGGCCTGCGCTTCGCGCCCGTCATGGGCATCACGAGAATTGCCAACGTCACAGGACTCGACACCGTCGGCGTCCCGGTGGTAATGGTGTGCAGGCCCAACGCACGCTCGCTGGCTGTGTCTCAAGGAAAAGGCCTGGATCTGGCGGCCGCCAAGGCTTCAGGCCTGATGGAGTCGGTCGAGGGATACCACGCTGAGACGATCACCCTCCCCTTGCGGCTGGGCAGCTACGAGGAGCTCCGTTATTCGCATCGCGTTGTGGATCCCACTGAGCTGCCATCGGTTTCGACCGGGATGTTCCATCCCAACTTGAGAATTCTGTGGTGCGAAGGACATGACCTCCTTAATGAGGAGCCGGTCTTGGTTCCATACGAGCTGGTCCACACCGACTACACCTGGCCGCAGCCGGCGGGAAGCGGGTGTTTCGCAAGCTCTTCGAACGGGTTGGCGTCCGGGAATCACCTGTTGGAAGCGATCAGCCATGGGATCTGTGAGGTCGTCGAGCGCGACTCCACGACCCTGTGGAGCTTCACGGACCAAGCGGCACACGATTCACGTCAAATCGATCTCGCGAGCGTTGACGATCCGGCCTGCGGTCAAGTGCTCGAGAAGTTCGAGCACGCTGGGTTGACAACCGACGTCTGGGAGACGACCTCCGACGTTGGCATCGCGACCTTCGCTTGCGTGATCAACGAAAAGGATCGGGATCCGATGCGTCTGTTTCCGCCGGCAGCGGGAATGGGCTGCCATCCGGCACGCTCAATCGCGCTGCTGCGGGCGCTAACCGAAGCTGCCCAGAGCCGGCTCACGCACATCACCGGATCGAGGGATGACCTCGGTCACGATAGCTACGCCCAGTACCGCGACCCCACGATTCAGGGGGCAGACGTGCTGCCGGCCACGACCCGCAGGTTCGGTGACGCTCCGGACTGGGACAGCGATACTCTCGATGGCGACCTCGATTGGGAGTTGGGACGTCTGCGAGGCGCCGGCATCAAACGGGTGATCGCGGTCGACCTGACCAAGGAGGCCTTCAGGGTGCCCGTCGTGCGCGTGATCATCCCCGGCCTCGAGGGACTGCGCGAAGTTCCTGGCTACATTCCCGGCAAGCGTGCGCTGGCCGCTGCTACGGGTGCCTCGTGAGAGTCGTCATCTTCACCGGTCCCACCCTGACCGCGGATGAAGGACGCACCGTGCTGGACGCCGACTACCTGCCACCCGCCGGGCAAGGCGACGTCTACCGCGCGGCTTTGCGGAATCCACAGGTAATCGGCATCATCGACGGCTACTTCGAGCGGGTCCCATCCGTGTGGCACAAGGAGATCCTCTGGTCGATGAGCCGGGGCATTCACGTGTTCGGAAGCGCGAGCATGGGTGCGCTCCGGGCGGCCGAGCTCGCCGCTTTCGGCATGGAAGGTGTGGGATCGATCTTTGAGGCCTATCGGGACGGCGTGCTGGAAGACGACGACGAGGTGGCTGTAGTCCATGGGTCAGATGAGTTCGAGTTCCGAGCGGGGTCCGACGCCCTGGTCGACATCCGCTCCACGATCGCGAGAGCCGTTGAAGCCGGCGTCCTAAGCGCGACGACGGGTGTTGCCATCGAATGCGTAGCCAAGGACATGTTCTACCCGCAAAGGAACTATCACGCGATCGCCCGCCATGCGGTCGAGACCGGACTCCCGCCGGTGGAGGTCAGCGCGCTCCTGGAGTGGCTGCCCGGACATCGGTTCAGCCAGAAGCGTGCGGACGCGCTGGCCATGCTCGAAACGATTCGACAGAGAGTGGAGAGTGGCTTTGAGCCGAAGCAGGTCAAATATTCGTTTGAAAGCTCGTCGATGTGGGAGCAGGCTTGGCGCCTCGCTGGCGAGCAGTACGCAAGCCCAGCCGGTGGCACAGCAACGATCGATCTCGACATGGTGCTGGATGAGCTACGGCTGGAAGGGGAGCGGTACCTTCATGCGGAGGAGGCAGCGATTCTTCGCTGCCTGTCGATCAAACAGTCCTACGTCCAGGGCCTGCCGGAGGCTGCCACGCGGGTCTCCAGAACCGCGCCAGGCTTCTGGGGCCGACTTGGCATCGCAGATGCTGACGCGAGAGATGAGTGGATGAGAGTGAACAATCTCGACGCGCACCAACTCACCGCCCTCCTCGAGGACGAGGCGAGGGTCCAGTGGATCCGTACCCTTGCAGGCTTTGAGGCGGCCGCTTACTTGTTCGACCACCTTCGTGTGACTGGAGACTTTCCTCGGCTGATGGGACGTGCGGCCACGAAGCGGTCGCTGCTGGAGTCTTCGGGCTTGAGCGACCCAACTCTGGCTGACGCTGGACTCGATTGGGATCGGCTCTTGCGGTGGTATTTCGAGGAGCGCCTCGGACGCGGCGTGCCCGCCGATGTCGACAGGTACAGCAAAGACCTCGGCTTTGAAGGGAAAGACGCATTCCAAGCGTCGGTCGTTCGGGAGTACTGCTTCCTTCAACGGGTGCCCATCGCCCGTTAGCATTCGTGGCACCGTGGCCGTGGTTCGGGCCCTCTGTCCGGTTCTCGTCGGCCGGGAACGTGAGCTGACCGACCTGGAGGATGCGCTCCTCGCCGCGATGGGCGGTGAAGGGCGACTGGTCCTGCTCACCGGCGACGCCGGGATGGGTAAGACACGGCTGGCCACCGAGATCGGCGACCGTGCAAGCGGAATCGGCGCGACAGTCCTCAATGGCGGATGCTCCGAGGCGGATCTCGCGCTTCCCTACCTACCGTTCCTCGAGGCGCTGGGCAACTACGTGGCCCAGGTCGATCTGAAGGCCTTGCGACACCAACTCGGCGACTCGGCTGCAGAGCTAGGTAACCTCTTTCCCCGCCTGGGGCGAGGAGTGCCCAGCGAAAGCGGCGAGCCCGCTCAGGCAAAGCTGCGGTTCTTCGAAGCGATCCTGCACCTGCTCGAGGTGATCGCAGGCGATTCCGGCCTGCTTTTAGTAGTTGAGGACCTCCATCGCGCGGACGCATCAACCAGGGAGCTCCTGGATTATCTGGCTCGGCGACTGCTGCCAGCCCGAGTCCTGGTGCTCGGCACTTATCGGACCGAAGAGATCGGCCGCATGCACCCACTTCTCGCGAATATCCAGGGCTGGCGGCGCAGCGGTCTCGCCCAACTTGTCGAGCTCAAGCCTCTCGATGCTGACGCCGTCGCAGGAATGGTTGAGGCGATCCTCGACGCTCCTCTTCACGCCGATACCGGAGTCTTCCTGCATGAGCGCTGCGAGGGCAACCCATTCGTGCTCGAGGAGTTTCTGAAAGAGTCCATCGACCGGGGCGATATCTTCCGGACGGACAGAGGCTGGGAACGTAAAGAGCTCAATGAATTCCGGCTTCCCGAAACGGTGCGTGAAACCATTCTCCTGAGACTGGACCGCCTCGCGGTGGATCAGGTCCGCATGCTTAGAGCGGCATCCGTGTTAGGCGACAGTTTTCACGAGTCCACGCTCATGGCCGTCGCCGACCAGGATCTGGCTACGATCCAAGAAGCGCTTCGGGCTTGCATCCAGCAGCAGCTGGTGCAGGAACGAGCTGACTCCACCGCTCACTATCGCTTCCGGCATGCGCTCACGCGCGAGGCGGTCTACGAGGACCTGGTATCGACCGAGCGGCAAGAATTCCATGGGCGGGCGGCAGACGCACTCGGCGGACGACCTGGCTCGAGCGCGGTTGATATCGCCAACCATCTGTTCGCTGCGGGGCGTCCGGAGGAAGCGGTTCCGCTTTGCCTCGAGGCCGCCCGTCAGGCCCAGGAGACATGGGCTGTCGTGGACGCTGCCGAGCTCTACGAAACGGCTCTGCCGCACGTCCACGACCCGCTGCCGCGGGCCGAGGTACTGCAGCGCTTGGGCACGTGCCTGAGCCACGCCGATCGGAGAGGCGCGGCGGGCGCCGCTGAACGATATCTCCAGGAGGCCGTGTCGATCCTCGATCGTGAGGGTGAGGCGACCGCGGCGGCTCGCGTCAGGGTGGCGCTGGCGCAGGCGATGTATCCGCGTATGCGGCATACGGAGGCGGAGCGCGAATTGGTGCTCGCGGCCACGGTGCTCGAGCCGCTTGGACCCAGCGCCGACCTGGCGGAGGCCTATAACCTCCTCTCGTTCTTCCGGGTCGTGCAGTTCGATGGCCCCGGTTGCCTCGAGTGGGGCGAGAAGGCTCTTTCGGCCGCGGAGGCGGCCCATGCCAGCGTAGCGCAGGTTCGCGCTCAAAACCTGTTCGGTCTGGGTCTCGCCTGCGAGGGCCGCACCGACGAGGCAATCGAGTGGCTGGATCGTTCTGCCGCGGAGGCCGTTCGCCACAACTGGAGCTGGTATTCGCTCTCGGCCATGAACAATACGTTTCTTTTCCTGCCGCTCGAGCGCTGGGCCGAGGCCCCGGCGCGTCTCGACCGCATGGACGCTGTGGACCCGAAGAACTTCACAACCCTCACCTGTCACGCGTGGGCGTGGGTCGTGCGAGGCTTTCCTGCAAAAGCGGCTGAGATGGCCGAAAGCGCTCGGCGGTCTTCAGCCAGCCGGGAGTTGGCGATCAGCGTCTTCTGGACCAACTGCACGTTGGTGATCGCATACGCATGGGCGGGCCGGCTCGACGATGCCCGCCGCGCCTTGCCTCCCGCAGACGCCAGCACGCACAAGCAGGACCAGCTGTCGCGCTGGGGAGCAGAGCTGCAACTTGCAGTGGTGGGTGGCGATTCCGGAGGTGCGGTCGCAGGCGCCAGGCCGGTGCCGAACCTCGTCTCCGGCTGGCCCTGGGCACTCGAGCGCGTTCTCGCCCTCCAGGCCCTGGTGGACCTTGGAGCTGTGGAGGAAGTCGATGCGGACCTTCAAGCCGCGCCAGATACTGCCTTCTTCAGAGGCGTGCGAATCGACCTTGCGGGAGCGAAAGGTGACCACGCCGCAGTACTCGCGTCGGCGCCTGATTTCATCAGGCTTGCCGACAGGGTTGAGGCTCGTCTTTTCGCCGACCGCGCCCGGTTGGCGCTCGCGCAGGCGAGGGCAGAATCTGGCGAGCGCGAGGCCGCAGCAGCGTTGCTTCAGGACGTGATGGCCAGCGCGATCGAGCGCGAGCACCATCGGCAGCAGTATCAGACACGATTGCTGGCCGCGAAGTTGGGAATTGAGCTCTCCGAGGAGCTGCCGCAGGTGACTGCGGAAGAGCCCACTGCAATCGGCGAGCGCTTCGTTACCGTGCTATTCGCCGATGTCCGCGGCTACACCGCGATGACGCAACAGGTCGCGCCGGCGGTGATGGCCGAAAAGATAGGTTCGTTCCAGCGCTCGGCGGCTCGAGAGGTGGCCCGCCAGCACGGGACCATCGACAAGTTCGCCGGCGACGCCGTGATGGCGACCTTCAACGTCGGCGGAGCGTCAGTTGATCACGCCAGCCATGCTCTGCGGACCGCAGTGGCCATGCGTGATCGCGCGCGCTATCTGGGTCTGGCGCTCGGCATCGGCATCGCCACCGGACCGGCGATCGTGGGCCGCCTCAGCGCTGGCGGCAACGTAAGCGTTCTCGGCGAGACTACCAACCTGGCCTCCCGACTCCAGGCCCAGGCCGGGCCTGATGAGATTGTTCTCAACGAAGTGGCTTGGCGCCGCCTCCGCGAACAAGTTGAGGCCAGGCACGAGATGCTCGAGCTGAAGGGATTCGCTCACCCTGTTGGCGCGTATCGAGTGCATTAGCCCTCTCGACTTCCCAGCATGAGAAAGCCGCCCCGGCGAGTGCCGAGGCGACTCCCTCGAGCCGACGAACCAAGGGGACTACTGGAAGCCGCCGTAGCGGCTATGAAGGCCCAGCCTGCCCGGGTTGACTGATCGTGGTGGTCCCGGGGCAGACGACGGGCTTGGGCTCGTGGAGGGGTAGCCACCAATCACGGCGACGACCAGAGCGGCCCCGACTGCCAAAACGAACAGAAGCGCCCAGAACGACCTTTGACGGGACCGAAGAACGCGTGGCTGACTGGGATGACCTCCTCAAAGGAAACCGGCTGGAATTTGTGATCCGGCTGTGATCCGGCGCCCCCGCGCTCACCAGCCGTGACGCCACGATCGTATTCGGATTTTGGTCGGGGGCCGGGGATTTGAACCCGGGGCCTCACGGTCCCGAACCGTTGTAGCGCTCGGTTCGGGGAGAGTCGCCAGAGGCCGTTTGAGTTCACCGCGTCCGCGGCTTCAGTCCGCCACGTCTCGCTACGTGTCGGTGGATGCCGCCCGGGTTGCTACACGCGTTGCTACACGACTTGGGCGAAGTCTTTGCGGCCAGAACGATGGGCCCAAAAGGCGGCGCTGAGATCCGGAATCGAACTCGACGGAGTTTCTGAACCCCAC
>DATCPW010000226.1:0-2746 GCA_036569865.1 Candidatus Dormiibacterota bacterium | reverse complement strand
TCCCGGCCCTCGAGGACCTGGATCTGCTCGGCGGTATACGCCACGTCGGCGCCTAACGGCTGGGGCCTGCGCTTGCGCTCCGGGAGGAGATTTCGGGCCTCGCTCACAGGGTTTGCAGCGCTCCCAGCCTGGAGAACTCGTAGAGATCTACTGGGCAGAGTTTCAGGATTCAAATTCTACCGGATTTCGAGTTCGAAAGAGGCCTCCGGGAGGCCCTTAACAGGGGTGTTTTAGGAAGCCGGTTTCCAGCGCAGAACCGGGTCCTCGCTCTGGCCCTGAAGGTAGGCGTTGATCTTGCGGGCGGTGGCCACCTCATCGAGCCTCCCGACGGGCAGTCCATGGGGCGCCTCGTGGAGGGTCTGGGGGTCTTGCTCGGCCTGCTTGACTATCTCCTTCACCGCCGTCGCGAAGGCATCTAGCGTGGCTTTGCTTTCGGTCTCGGTAGGCTCGACCATGATCGCCTCGGGCACCACCAGTGGGAAGTAGATGGTCGGGGCGTAGAAGTCCCGCTCGAGCAAGCCTTTGGCCACGTCGAGGGCCTTGATGCCGTGCGGCGCCAGGTTTCGAGCGCTGGCCACGAACTCGTGCATGCAAGGACCCTCATGCATCATGTCGAGCACGCCAGCCAGCTCGTTGCGCAGGTAGTTCGCCGAGAGCACCGCGTCAAGGGACGCCGCGGTGAGGCCGTCGCCCCCCATCGCCAGGATGTAGGTGTACGCGCGCACGAGCATCCCGAAGTTGCCGTAAAAGCTGCGCACCCGACCGATGGATTTCGGCCGCTTGAAGTCGAGCTTCAGGTGGCCGTTGAGCCGTTCGACGGTGGGTGTCGGCAGGAACGGGACCAGGTCCGCCTTGACGCCAACCGGACCGGCGCCGGGGCCCCCGCCCCCGTGCGGGGTGGTGAAGGTCTTGTGCAGGTTCATGTGCACGGCGTCGAAACCCATGTCTCCTGGCCGGCAGATGCCCATGAAGGCGTTCAGGTTGGCCCCGTCGTAGTACAGCTTGGCCCCGGTCCCGTGCACCAGTTCCGCAACATCCAGTATCTCGCGCTCGAACAACCCCAAGGTGTTGGGATTGGTCAGCATCAGCGCGGCGACGCTCGGCGACAGCTTGGACTCGAGGTCCGCCAGGCTGATGCGGCCGTCCGGGCCGGATTTGACCTCGACCACGTGGAAGCCGCTGAGAGCCGCGCTCGCGGGGTTGGTCCCGTGGGCCGAGTCAGGTACCAGGACCTCGGTCCGCGCCTCGCCACGCGACCGGTGGAACGCCTGGATCATGCGCAGAGCTGTCCACTCCCCATGGGCGCCGGCGGCCGGCTGCAGGGTGACCCGGTCGACCCCGACGACCGCGCAAAGAGCTTGCTCCAGGCGCCACATCAACGAGAGGGCGCCCTGCACCGAGTCCTCGTCCTGGTACGGGTGCAGGTCGGTGAAGCCGGGCAGCGCGGCCGCCACCTCGTTCGCGACCGGGTTGTACTTCATCGTGCAGCTGCCCAGCGGATAGAACTGCTCGCTGATCGAGTAGTTCAGCGAGGCGAGCCGGCTGTAGTGGCGCATGATCTCGGGCTCGCTGAGGCGCGGAAGGCCTGGAGGATTGGCCCGCAGCTGGTGGCTCGACAGGAGGTCGGCGACACCCGGCGAATCGACCTCGGCGTCGGGCAGGCGCGGGCCCTGGGCGTTCGGCCGGCTCTTCTCGAAGCTGAGCAGCTCTGTCACGAGCCCACCGCCATGACGAGCTCATCGAGGGCGCGCGCATCGTTGACCTCGGTGCAGGTGAACGTCTGAACGGCCTTCAGCTCCCTGAACCACCGATGGACGTCAAGGCCGCCCAGGATCCCTTTGCGGGCGAGCTTCCGGTTCAAAGCAGGGCCCTTCGGGACGCGGATGGGAAACTCGTAAAGGAACTCGCGGTCGGGAAAGGCCATCTCCCAACCCGGGAGCTTCGACAGCCGATCGGCAAGGGAGTGCGCCCGCTTGAAGCTCACATCGGCGATCTGGCGCAGCCCTTCGGCCCCCATGTAGGTCATGTAGACGCTGGCCGCGAGCGCGCAGAGCGAGTGGTTCGTGCAGATGTTGGAGGTCGCGCGTTCCCGGCGAATGTGCTGCTCCCGCGCCGTCAGCGTCAGTACGAACCCCCGACGCCCGGCCGCGTCGTGCGAGCTGCCGATCAAACGCCCCGGCAGTCTGCGGACGAGCTCCTTGGTGCAGGCGATGAAGCCGACATGGGGCCCGCCATAGCTGGGACTCAGGCCGAGCTGCTGCCCCTCGCCCGCAGCGATGTCCGCTCCGTATTCCCCCGGGGGAGCGAGGATGGCCAGGCTGATGGGGTCGACGCAGGCGATCGCCAACGCCCCCGCCTTGTGCGCCTGGTCGGTCAGGCTCCGAGCGTCGACCAGCAGGCCGAGAAAGTCGGGCTGCTGAAAGATCACCGCCGCGGTCTTCGAGTTGGCCTCCGTGCCCTTGCGGACCTTGATGCCGCGACCTTCGCTGAACGCGCGCAGCACCTCCAGATATTCGGGATGCAGGTAGCCGGCCACCACCACCTCGTTTCGGCCGGTGTGGATGTGGGCCATCATCGCGGCCTCCGCGACTGCGGTCGCGCCGTCGTACATGGAAGCGTTGGAGACATCCAGCGCCGTGAGCTCGGCGATCATCGTCTGGAACTCGTAGATCGCCTGCAGCGTGCCCTGGCTCGCCTCTGGCTGGTAAGGCGTGTAGGCGCTGTAGAACTCGGGCTTCGAGGTCAC
>DATCPW010000225.1:0-2404 GCA_036569865.1 Candidatus Dormiibacterota bacterium | reverse complement strand
GCCGCGATCCCACGAATCGGGGGCCGGCCCGAGCCGACGTGCGCGGCCTATCGGCGCTCTGCGCTGGCGCGTATCACGGCCGCCCTCGATGCCGGTCAGTACAAGGCTTCCGACCTCGTCGAACAGCTCGAAGTCACCTGGCTAGAGGGCCTCGAACCCCACCTGTTTCGAAGCCTCAACGGCCCCGACGACTACGAGCGGTTTCGTCACGAACTGAGTCGCGGCGATAATGATTGAGCGTGGCGCCCTGCGCGCGCACGGCGTGAGCTGTTCTCTTCCCTTACTGGAGGCTGCCTTGTGAAGATCGTTGTCACCGTAAAGCAGGTGCCGGACCCAAACTCCGTCACTACCCTCGAGGCCGACAACACCCTGGCGCGCGACAAGGAAGTCGTCCTCGACCCCGGCGATGAGTGCGGCGTCGAAGAAGCCCTTCAGCTGAAGGAAGCCCATGGGGGAGAGGTGATCCTCGTTTCCATGGGTCCGGAGAAGGCAAAGGACGCGATCCGCAAAGGGCTGTCGATGGGCGCCGACCGCGGCGTGCTCATCAGCGATGCCCAGCTCGCAGGCGCCGACGCCTTGCTCACTGCCCGCGCCCTTGCGGCCGCGATCAAGGCGGAGTCGCCGGACCTGGTGATCTGCGGCACCGAGTCATACGACGGCAGCACCGGCATGGTGCCGCCGATGCTCGCCGAGCTGCTGGGCATGCCGCAGCTGACCATCGCCAAAAAGGTGCAGGTGGATGGCACAACGATCAAGGTCCATCGTCAGACCGCCGACGGCTATCAGGTCGTAGAGGCAGCGACTCCAGTCTTGATCAGCGTCACCGCGGGCATCGCCGAGCCGCGCTACGCCTCCTTGAAGGGGATCATGGCAGCGCGCTCGAAAGAGATAAAGCAGATCGGCCTGGGCGATCTCGGCATCGAGACGGGAGAGCCCGCCGAGACGATCGAAGGTCTTGCGCAGGCAGAGACGCGCAAGGCCGGCAAGGTCATCCAGGACGACGGCACAGCAGTCGATCAGATCATCCAGGTCCTCGTTCAGGCGAAGGTGCTCTGATGGCGAAGATCTGGGTCTATGCAGAGTTGAACCAGGGCAAGCTCCAGCCGACGGCATTGGAGCTCATGGCGAAGGCACGAGAGCTGGGCGATGTCGAGGCGGTCGCGCTTGGGTCTGGGGCCAAAGCGGCTGCGGAAACGCTTGGCAAGCATGGGGCGAAGGTCGTGTACGTCAACGAGGACAAGGCGTTCGACGATTTCATCGCTGAGCCCGCGACCGACGCGCTGGCCGCGTTATACAAGGCGCAGTCGCCCGACCTCATTCTGTTCGGCTTCACGTCCGATTCCCGCGACGTCGCGGGCCGCCTGGCCGCGCGACTCGATGTGGGACTTATCTCGAACGCCGGCGACGTGGTCGCGAAGGACGGTGGCTTCGTCGCCAGCGTGCCCTACTTCGGCGGCGCGAAGGTCGCGTCGATGCGGGCGAACAAGAAGCCCGCGATCATCCTCATCAGGCCCAAGTCATTCGAACCTTCTGAGAGCGGCGGGACTCCTGAAATCAAGGAGGTCGACGCCGCGATCGGCGCGGACTCCAAGCGCGCACACATCGTCGAGCGTGTGGTGGAAGCGTCCGAGAAGGTCAAGCTCGAGGACGCCAAGGTCGTCATCAGCGGCGGCCGCGGCATGGGCGGGCCCGACAACTTCCCTCTGCTCGAAGCTCTCGCGGCCGCGCTGGGCGGCGCGGTCGGTGCGAGCCGCGCGGTCGTCGATGCGGGCTGGGTCCCGTACTCGATGCAGGTGGGCCAGACCGGCAAATCCGTGCGGCCGGGCGTCTACATCGCGGTCGGCATCTCTGGCGCCATGCAGCACACGGTGGGCATGAAGGCGTCGAAGATCATCATCGCCATCAACAAGGACGCCGAGGCCCCGATCATGAAGATGGCCGACCTCGGCGTGGTCGGTGACGCGTTGAAGATCGTGCCCGCGCTGACCGCGGCGGTCAAAGCGAAGAAGGGGTAGCAGTAGACCGCTCACAGGCCGAACAACTTCTGGCTGAACGCGTCGAGCGCAGGCGCGATCGCGACTTCGAGGCGGCCGATGCGATCCGCGAACAGCTGCGGGCCGGTGGTTGGGATGTTCTCGACAGCGCCACAGAGAGCGAGCTCCAGGCGCTGAAGGCTCCGGCGCCGGCGGACGAGCCGGTGACGCACCGAGCTGTCTCGCTGATAACCGTCGTGCACGGATGGATCCCCGACCTCGAGCGTTGGCTGCTGTCCGTGTTCACCCACTGCAAAGCGGACTTCGAGGCCATCGTGGTCGACAACTCGGGCGACACCCGGATGGCCGGCTGGCTGCACACGCGCGCCGCGTACAGGCTGCGCTCCTTGAGGCTGGATCCGCCCCTCGGC
>DATCPW010000224.1:0-16975 GCA_036569865.1 Candidatus Dormiibacterota bacterium | reverse complement strand
TCCAGGCCGTGCGCCTTCAAGATGTCCGAAGCCTTGCCCTGCGGCAGGAATTCGTCGGGCAGAGCCAATATGCGCACGCGGCCGGCAAGGCCGTGCGGCGCGAGCGTTTCGAGGACCGCGCCGCCGAAGCCTCCGGCGCCGACGTTGTCCTCGACAGTGACCACCACAGGGTGCGTCCGCGCCCAGTCCACGATTCGGGGGTCAACCGGCTTGATCCACCGCGAGTTCACGACCGCGCAGGAGACTTTCTGGATCTCGAGCCGTTCTGCAGCTTCCATCGCCACCTCGACCATGCGGCCGACCGCAAAGATCACCGCGTCAGATCCCTTGCGCCGCTCCTCCCATCGGCCAATCGGCAGCGGTTCCACGGGCAGGTCGGGAGTCGATGGCACAGGGCCCTTCGGGTAGCGAATCGCGATCGGCCCGTCGGAGGCCAGCGCCGTCTCGAGCAGAGCGCATAGCTCGGTGGCGTCGGCGGGCGCCGCGACCTTGAGGTTCGGGATGAGGCGAAGAAAGGAAAGGTCGAAGACGCCGTGGTGGGATGAGCCGTCGGGACCGGTCACCCCGGCGCGGTCGATGATGAACACGACTGGCAGCTTGTGCAGCGCGACGTCCATGATCGTCTGGTCGAAGGCTCGCGCCATGAACGTCGAGTAAATGCACACAACAGGATGCATACCGGCCAGCGCAAGGCCGGCCGCGAATGTCACTGCGTGCTGCTCACAGATGCCGACGTCGAAGAACCGTTCCGGAAATTCCTTGGCGAAGTTGAGCAGCCCTGTCGATGAGGCCATCGCAGCGGTGATGGCAACAACCTCAGGCCGCCGCGTCGCCGCCGTCATCAGGGCTTCGCCGAACACGTCGGTGTAGGTGAGCTCCGTGGACCGAGGTCGCCCGGTCAATGGGTCGAACGCGCCGACGCCGTGCAGCTTGTCGACCTCGTCGTCGACCGCGGGGCGATATCCGTGCCCCTTCTCTGTGATCACGTGCACGACGGTTGGCGCGCGCAGGCGTTTGGCTCGAGAAAGCACCTCTTCGAGCGCGAGCTCGTCATGGCCGTCGACGATCCCGGCGTACTTGATGCCGAGGCTTTCAAAAATCGTCGAGGGCTGGAGGAGCTGCTTGAGGCCCTCTTTGACGCGATAGGCGGCTTGATCGGCTTTCGGTCCGACCAGAGGCAGGTCGCGGAGCAGGCGTGAGATGTCTTCCTTGATGCGCTCGTAACGCGGGTCGACTCGCAGCTGCGACAGATGGCGCGCTAGCCCGCCGACCGTCGGCGCGTAAGAGCGGCCGTTGTCGTTGATGACGATGATCAGGTTCGGCGGTTGGAGATGAGCGATCTGGTTCAAGGCTTCGTATGCCATGCCACCTGTGAGCGCACCGTCACCGATCACTGCGACCACGTGGCCGCCCACACCCTTGCGCAGCCTCGCCTCGGCGATACCCAGCGCATAGCTGAGCGATGTCGACGCATGGCTGTTCTCGACGAAGTCATGCTCGGATTCCTTGCGTGATGGATATCCGGAGAGGCCGCCGGCCTGGCGGAGCCGTGCGAAATCGCGCGAGCGCCCGGTCACGATCTTGTGCACATAGGCCTGGTGCCCGGTGTCCCAGACGATCGCGTCCTTCGGGCTGTCGAAGACCCGATGTAGCGCGAATGTGAGCTCGACCACGCCGAGGTTGGGCGACAGGTGCCCGCCCGAGCGGGATGTCTGCTCGACGAGGAACGCGCGCACCTCTTCGGCGAGCTGCGTGAGATGCGCCTGGTCCAGCTTCCGAAGGTCAGCCGGCGATTCGATGGTCTCGAGGATTCCCATCTCTAGGTCCCTAACGCTTAGGCCCCGCCATGAGTTCCGCCAGCTCGATGCAAAGCCGCGTCCCCGCGCCCGACGGTCCTCGCAGGACCGTGGTCAGCTCCGCGTTCGTGTTCCAGCTCGAGGCGGCTATATCGAGGTGGGCCCAGGGCTTGCCGCGGGCGAACTCTCCTATGAACATGCCGCCCAGTATGGCCCCCGCTTCGCCGTACTCGGAATTCCTCAAGTCGGCGATCTGGCTCCGCAGGAGCACGCGGTAATCGGCGAATATCGGCAGCCGCCAGACACGGTCGCCGGCACGCCGTGCCGCCTCCTCGATCAGCAGCCAGAACTCATCGTTGTTGCTGACGGCGGCGGTGGCGCCGTGACCGATCGCGATGGTGGCCGCGCCGGTGAGCGTGGCGAGGTCAAGCAGATGGGTGGCGCCGTTGCGCAGCGCGTGAGTGATTGCGTCGGCCAGCACGAGCCTGCCTTCGGCGTCCGTGTTGAGGATCTCGACGGTCTTGCCGTCGGCGCTCACCACGACGTCACCTGGACGCTGAGCCGCCGGGCCCACCATGTTCTCGGTCGTGGCGATGACCGCCATCACATCCAGCGGAACCTTGCGGGCGGCGATGACGTCGATGGCCGCCAATACGGCAGCCGCGCCTGCCATGTCCGCCTTCATCTGGCTCATCGATGGCGGCTCTTTCAACGAGATGCCGCCGGTATCGAACGTGATGCCTTTGCCGACAAGCGCCAGCACCGGCGCGTCGGCCTGGGCAGTCTCGCCCGCCGCCTCGCGGCCACGGTGGCGCAGGCGGATCATGCGGGCCGGTTGAGTCGAGCCCGCGGCGACCCCGAGCAGCAGGTTGTAGCCGCCGGCGCGGAGCTCGGCTGGGCCGAGGACCTCGATCTCGAGGTCGTGCCGCTGAGCGATCTTCTTGGCCTCCTGCGCCAGCGCCTCGGGTGTCAGCTCGTTGCCAGGCGCGTTCTGCCACTCGCGCGCGCGGTTGGTCGCCTCGCCGGCTTCCTGTGCCGACACCACCTCGTGGTCCCGGCCCTGCCCGAATCCGGTGAGCACCAGCTCGTCGAGCTCCCCGCGCTCGGGCTGGGAGCCAGTCTGGCGGGACCGCCGTTCGAAGGTGCCCATGACGCACCCCTCGACCACCGCCTTCAGGCTGTCGGAGGCCAATGGCTCGACTCGCGCCAGGGCGACGCGGCTGTACCCGTATGTGCGAGCCGCGCGCACCAGCTCGTGGTGAGCCGAGCGCAACCGCTGGCCGTCGACATCGTTAATCGCGCCGAGGCCGTACAGGATCAAGCGGCGCGCTGCGATGCGCCCGTTGGTGGGCACCGGCAAGACCTCGTGGATCCGTCCCTTGAACTCGCCGCTGCCGAGCAGCTCCGACAAGAGGCCGCCCAATGCCCGATCGAGATCGACTGCGGCTCCTGAAAGGCGTTGCCCGGTGGCGATCGGGATCGCCAGGGCGTCGGTTGTGATGTCAGCTGGGGCGGTGCCGACGAGCGTGATCCTCACCAGGGAGTAACCCTACCCGCCCTCGGTTGCCAGGCGCTCCGCGACGAGCTCGAGCACGTGCGCAATACGCAGCTCCATGCCGCGCCGGCGCGCGGCGGTCTGGATGTGGATCAGGCAGCCTGGATTGTCGGAGGCGACAACGGTGCACCCGGTTTTGGCGATCGCGTCGAGCTTCCAGTCGGCAAGCCGGCTTGCAACTCGTGGCCAGTCAAGGCTGAAAGTGCCACCGAACCCACAGCAGTTCGCGATGTCGGGGATGTCGACCACCTCGTACCCGGCGAGGCCCAGCAGGCGCCTGGGCTCGGTCTTGAGGCCAAGCTGCCGGAGGGTCTGGCAGGAGTCGTGATATGCGACCTTGAGCCCGGTTCCGGTTTCTCGCACCAGCTCCGGCCGCTCGGTCAGAAGCTCGAGGGCGAATCGTGTGGAGTCCCGGAAGCGCGAAGTGAGGGGCTCGTTTGCGGGAGCGCCCCAATCGGGAGCGTCGATGGTGAATGCGCCAAAGCACGACGCCGAGGGGGTGACGATCAAACCCTTGGAATCTCGAAGGCTTTCAGCCAGGCTGGAGTGCAGCTCGGCGCCTCCTGCGAAGTCCCCGGCGTTGGCGGCGATCAGCCCGCAGCACCACTGGCCCTTGGGAAACCCAACCTGGTAACCGGCCCTGTCTGCGATTTGTCGCAGCGCAACCGCCGCCGCAGGCAGCATCCGATCGACCATGCAGGAGGCAAAAATCGTGAGCGGCTCGCCGCCCTCGTGCCTGCCTGCAAGCGCAGCGTGGGCTCGGTCCCGGTACGGGACGCGGGCCAGCGGCGGAGCCCCCGGCACGAGGCGGCTGAAAGGGGCGGCGGCGCGCAGCAGGCTGTCGGCGAGGGCCGGCCGCTCCCAAACGCCTGTCAGCACTTTCTTTCGGAGCGACTTGCGGCCTTGGCGCCGGTGCTCGAGGATCTGGCGTGGCAACGGGATGTCCACCGGGCAGATGTCCTGGCACGCGTTGCATTGCGTGCAAAGGGTGTTCGGCAGGTCGGCTTTGTCGATGCCGTGGTGGAAAGGGGTCAAGACCAGGCCGATCGGACCGTTGTAAATGTATCCGAACTGATGCCCGCCGACCGCCATGAACGGCGGACAGGCGTTGGAGCACGCGCCGCAACGAATGCAGGTGAGGGCGTCGCGAAAGATCGGATCCGCCAGCATCTCCGTGCGTCCGTTGTCGACGATCACGCAATGCATCTCGCGTGGCCCATGCACCCCGATCGTCAACGACTGCTCGATGTCGGCCGATCGCGAAGGTCCGGTGATCCAGTTGACGTAGCTGGTCATGACCTGGCCCGTGCCGCTGCGAGGCAGCATCCGAAGAACCGCAACTGCGTCCTCCAGGGTCGCGACCAGCTTGTCGAATCCAAACAACGCGATGTGCACTGGCGGCAGGGTGGTCGTCAGGTCGGCGTTGCCTTCGTTGGTGACGAGGACGATGGTGCCGGTCTCAGCGATCGCCATGTTGGCTCCGCTGATGCCGACCGTCGCCTCGATGAACTTCTGTCGCAGCGACTCGCGCGCGTGGGACTGGATGGCTTCGATGGTGGGTTCGGTGCCGAACACCGCGGCCGCGTCCTCCTTGGTCAGGTGGATGGCGGGTGCGATGAGGTGGGACGGATGAGTGTGGGTGAGCTGCACCATGCGCTCGCCGAGGTCCGTCTCGACGACCTCCATCCCGAGCCCTTCAAGGTAGGGGTTGAGCTGAATCTCCTCGCCGGCCATCGACTTGACCTTGGTGACCACCATCGGCTTGGCGCTGTCGCGGGAACCTGATGCGCTGCCGGCTTCCAAGCAGATTCGGCCGATGATCTCGCGGGCTTCCGCCGCGTCCTTGGCGTAATGGACTACTCCACCTGCCGCCTCCATCCTCTGCTTGAACTGGTCGGCCAGCTCGGGCAGGTGGTCGAGATTGGCGCGGCGGCGGTTCTTCAGCTCGGCTCGGCCCTTATCGAAATCGAAGGTCTCGAACGCGCGGTCACGTCGAGCGCGAATACCGGTGAGCCCGCTGGTCAGAGCCTGCTGCAGGCTTGGGTTTTCGAGAGCTTTGTCGACGCGCCTCGAGAAATGGCGACGGCTCTCAGGCACGCGCTTTCGAGGCTTCCTGTATTGCTTCCTCGAGAGCCGCGGGCGTGGACACTGGCGCCAAGCATATGGTCCCAATACACACGACAGCGCGACTGTCCCCGTTGGGGTCGATCACCGCATATGGATGGGCCAGCCGCGCGGCCCGCACCAGCTCCGCATTTCCGGTGCTCACCTTGATCGGGTTCCGCTGGCGGTCGAGAGCCCTTGCGAAGGCTGCTGCCATCAGGCCGTACTGAGGTGGCAGCCCGGCAACCGACTCGAGGACCCGTCGAGCTCGCGCCGCATAAGGCATGTCGGGCTGACCGGTGAGGACGTCGAGCTCGCTCAGCGCCATCGCGGCGATCGAATTCTCACCAAGCGGCTTGATGGGGTCGCCTAGACGGCCGAGCCGATCGCCGGCATGGTCGAAATATCCGCCCAGCTCGCGGTCGGCGTAGGTGTCCTCGAGGTGTTGCGAAATGTCCACCGCGATCGGCAGCCAGCGATCGCCAAGGCCTGCCTGGTGGGCCCGGACGGAGGCGAGGAATCCCCACGCCTGGTCGGCGAGCTGCCCCGCCACACCCTCGGTATGCATCAAGCCGCGGCCGGCCTCGTACCGGTCGCCGAACAACCGATCGAGAAGCTTCGCGGCGTGCTCGCGAAGCTCTGGACGTTCACGGAGGACGGCCGCCTCGAGGTAAGCCACGCCGAGCGCGGCATTCCACGACGTGTAGACGCGTCGGTCGACGTACGGGGCATTCTCCGGCCCACGCTCGTCGGCGCCCAGCGAGTAGTAGTGCTCGTCAGCATCCTGGCTGCCTGCGTACAGCCCCGTTTTCTGGTCGCGCAAAACGGTGTCGAGGTAGCGCGTCGTCGAATCGAGAACATCGTCGAGCCCGGCGAGGGCGACGGCGCTGATCAGCCCGGCGTGGTCCTCCAGCATCTTCTCGAAGTGGGGAACACTCCAGTCCTGGGTGGTCGAGTACCGGAAGAATCCGCCTTCGACGTGGTCGTACATTCCGCCGCCCGCCATGCGCTCGAGGGAGTGAACCGCCATCTGGCGCAGCGCCGGATCCGATCGCACCTGACCCTGCTCCAGCAATAAAAGGAGGGCCTCTGTCTGCGGGAACTTGGGGGCGTTGCCGAACCCGCCGTACTCAGGGTCGTAGGCGTTGGTGACAGCTTCGAGGACCGAATCGACGATGCCTTCGTCGAGCTCGCCCGCGCTGCGTGCGACGCTTGAACCCGCGCGCTTTCGCGCCTCCAGGGCGCGGTTGGCTATCTCCGGCTGATTGACGCGGTAATAGCTCGCGACCCGCGTGAGCGCGTCGGCCATCTGATCAGGAGGCATGTAGGTGGCGCCGGTGAGGATGTCGCCAGAAGTCGTGAGGAAGGCCGTGGTCGGCCAGCCGCCCATGTTGTAGCGCTGGTTGATGTCCGGCCGCACGTCGTTGTCGACCCGGATGGGGAGGTACTCGCGGTTGATCAGGTCGATCACACCCGCGTGCGAGTAGGTCGTCTCGTCCATCACGTGGCACCAGTGGCACCACACCGCCGAGATGGAAAGCAGGATCGGACGGTTTAGCTGTCGCGCCTCGTCGAATGCCTTTTCCGACCACGGCCGCCAATTGATCTCGGCCGCCCGATTTGGGCGTGGTGAGAAGTGGAATTCGCCCTCACTTTCGCTCACACGACAAGGTTACGCGGGTGAAACAATGTCCCAATGATTTCAACGAGCGCGGTCGACGCGTACATCGAGAAAAACAGCGCGCGGTTCGTCGAGGAGCTTAAGGAGCTCTGCGCATTCCCCAGCATCTCCAACCACGGGGCGGACGCGGTAAAACCGGCGCGTGACTGGCTCGCCGAGCGACTCAGCCGATACACCGACCGCGTGGAGACACTTGAGGCCGGCGGAATGCCTGCCCTTTACGCGGAGGTGCCCGGCGCCGGCCGCCGCAAGCTGCTCCTCTACCAGCACTACGACGTGCAGCCGGTCGACCCGATCGAGCTGTGGGACTCGAAACCGTTCGAACCGACGGAGAAAGACGGCCGGATCATCGCCCGGGGAGTCGCTGACGACAAGGCCGACGTGATGGCCAGGATCCACGCGGTTGAGACGCTCAAGAAGGTGGGCGAGATCCCCGTGACTTTGCGATTCCTGGTCGAGGGCGAAGAGGAGATCGGCTCGAAGACCTTCGAAAAGATCGCACACGAGCATTCGAGCAAGCTGAGCGCCGATGGATGCCTGTGGGAGTCGGGCACGTCATTCGACGAGTCCGGCCGGCCCACCCTCCAGTTCGGTTGTCGCGGCCTCGTCTACCTACAGCTGCGTGTGAGGTTTCTCAACTTCGACCAGCATTCCGGCTTCGCGTCCATCTATCCGTCGGCGGCCATGTATCTGATCGAAGCGCTTGCGAGCCTGCGCGACCAGGACATGAACGTGAAGATCGAAGGCTTCTACGACGGTGTCGTGCCCCCCAGCGATCCGGATCGCCGGATGATGGCAAAGATCGACCCTGAGGTCGAGCAGCGCAGGAAGCTGGTTGGGTTCGAGCGCCTCGTCCGCGACCCCAAGCCGGAGAAAGTGATCGAGCAGCTGCTGTTCACTCCGACCTGCAACATCGCGGGCGTCACCATCGGGTACCAGGGACCCGGCTCGAAGACAGTGCTCCCGGCTGAGGTAACCGCCAAGCTGGATTTCCGGCTGATCCCCAACCAGGACCCCGCCCACGTCCTGGACAGCCTCCGGAAGCACCTCGACTCACACGGCTTCGAAAAGGTCGAGATCGTCTGGGCCGACTCGGAGAAGCCGGCGCGGTCAGATCCCGAGTCGGCCGTCGCGAAGAGCGTCATCGAGTGCGTCCGCGAGCTGCACGGCGAACCAATTCTCTGGCCGTTCATGCAGGCGACCGGGCCTATGCATCCGGTCGTCTCGGATCTGGGCATCCCCACCGTGCTTCCGGTCGGCGTTGGGCGTCCCGACAACCGGGTGCATGCGCCGAACGAGAACATCCACGCCGCCGACTACATCAACACGATCCGCCTCATGTGCCGTGTCTGGGAGCGGTTTGGCGCCTGATGGAAAAGCTCACTGACAAGCTGTTCACCGTCAAGTACAACGAGGACAGCGGCAAGCCGCACATCGAGATTGTCGACCAGGACGTCTGCGCCACCAAGTGCGAGGGCAAGTACTGCACCCATTTCTGCCCGGCCGGGGTCTACGAGTGGAACGAGGAGCAGAAGAAGACCCTGGTCAGCTTCGGCAACTGCATCGAGTGCGGCGCCTGCTCCATTGGGTGCCCTTTTGACAATATCCTCTGCCACAGCCCCCGTGGGGGCTACGGCGCCCAGTTCAAGCACGGGTAGGAATACCGACCCTGCTGGCCCCTTTCCAATTAGTGCAATGAGCTACGACGTAATCATCGTGGGGGGCGGCCCGGCGGGCCTGGCGGCCGGCCTCTACACGGCCCGGATGAACCTGAAGGCGGTGCTTGTCGACAGGGGTCCTCTGGGCGGCCAGCTGCTGAACACCGAGCTGGTCGAGGACTATCCCGGCTTCGAGACCATCCTGGGCTCCGAGCTGGCCACCAAGATGGGGGACCACGCCCGCAAGTTCGGGCTCGAGGTGCGCGATTTCGAGC
This sequence comes from Candidatus Dormiibacterota bacterium, assembly GCA_036569865.1. Lineage (GTDB taxonomy): Bacteria > Chloroflexota > Dormibacteria > Dormibacterales > Dormibacteraceae > Palsa-872. The sequence continues at coordinate 7,907 of DATCPW010000224.1, read as the reverse complement.
CCGTGATCGAGATTGACGTCGAAGGCAACACCAAGGTCGTCCGGCTGGAGTCGGGTGAGGAGCTCAGGGCTCCGGCCCTGATCATGGCCGCCGGCGGCCTGCCGCGATACCTCGGGATTCCCGGCGAGAAGGAGTTCTGGGGACGCGGTGTCAGCTACTGCGCGGTCTGCGATGGCGCCTTCTTCAAGGGCCAGGAGCTGGCGGTGGTGGGTGGCGGGGACGCCGCCGTCGAGGAGGGCGACTTTCTCACGAGGTACGCGTCGAAGGTCCACATAATTCATCGCCGCAACGAGCTGCGAGCCCAGCCGATACTGGTCGACCGCGCGCGCGCCAACCCAAAGATCGAGTTCATCCTCGATTCGGCCGTGAAAGAGATCACCGGCAACGAAAAGGTCCACGCCCTGCGCTACGAGCAGGGTGGAAACGCCAAGGAGCTCAACGTCGGGGGAGTGTTCATCTTCGTCGGCTTCGTGCCGAACTCCGGGCTGTTCAAGGTGCACGTCGACCACGACGAGGCTGGCTACATCCTCACGAGCCGCGACCTGCAGACGTCCGTGGAGGGAATCTGGGCCGTGGGCGATGTCCGTTCGCAGCTGACGAAGCAAATCGCGACAGCCGTTGGCGACGGCACGACCGCGGCGGTCGCCGCGTCGATGTACGTGACCTCGCTCAAGGATGCGGCGCGCGCCTAACCCAGCGGTCAGACGCTAGGAGACGACGTCTATCCAGACCAATCCGGGCGGCAAGCTGAGCGCCTGACCGCCGGCGAGCTTGAAGGCGAGGGGCTTGTGGGCACCGGCTGAGCTCCAGGTGCCCGAGTACCTGTGGCCCTTGTAGAAGACGTCGATCTTGCCGCTCGAGTCGAGGTTGTAGTCGTGGATGTGGGAGCCGTGCCCATCGCCGACGTCCAGCAATTGCACCTGCGTGTGCAGGAGTATCAGCATCTCGATGCGCAACAGCTGGTGGCTGTTGGCGTCGCGGTACCGATGGCCCTCCTCCGTCTTCTGATACGTGCCAAACGTCGCGTCGTAGGCGTAGGTCGAATAGTGCTCGGGCACTGAGATCTTGGTCCCCGCGGCACCGCCGTCAAGCGTCGGTCGAGCCTTGGGCAGCGTAAACGCGGCGATTCCGTACATCCCCTCGGCCTTGCGGACGGCGGTGCCCCTGATCATCAGGTTGTCGGGGGCGTAGCGCGCGGCGGTGCGATACATGTAGCCGACGGTGTCGAAGAACTGCGGGACTGGGTCGCCGGCCGCCCGGCTGCGAGTCGCTTGCGACTCACCGGATTGGAATAGCAGGCCCTTGTAATCCCGTGCGATCTTCAATGAGATGAACCGGCTCGACCGCATAGGTCCGATGACGCTCGGGGCGTTCTGGTAGATCGCGGTGAGGCGGGTGATCCCGCCTTCGGCCACGTACTCGAAGACGATCCCAGCGGCTTGCAGCCCGTTCTGATCGCGCGCGAAGTAATCGTTGGGAATCTGGATCAGAGCCGGGTACCTGAGGGCTGTCGTCTTCTCGCGATCGTGGTAGTAGATGCCGGTGTTCAACATGAAAGCGGTGGACATCGGATGTCCGGTCTGGTCGCGAGCGCCGGCGGCCAGCTGGATCACCAGTGGCCCCGATGGCATGCCGGTGGTGGCGACCGTCGCGCTTCGGTCATCTGGCGCCCACTTGAGATCGATGATCTTCGTGCCGGCTGTGACTGTGACCGTGCTGTGGTCCATCGAGTCGTTGAAGTTGATCTGAACTGGCACACCGGGGTCGATCTCGCCGCCCTCGCCAATTGCCGCTCCGCCCGAGGTCACGGAGAGAACCCGGGGCTGGATGGTCGTCGTGAAGGTCCATTCGGTCGCCTTCAGTGGGTGACGGCCGAGGTCGGTGAACGCGTTGATGGTCACCTTATAGGTGGTGAGCTGGGCGAAGAATCCGGTTGGCGACCATGCGAACTCGGTCTGGCCCGACAGCGCTCGCAAGGCGCCGTCAGTCGAAGGGGTGACTGTCAGCGCCGATTGAAGGGTGTCCAGGGCGACTGGCCGGGAGAACTTGAAGTCAAGCTGGACGTCGGTTGCGACGTTGGTCTGGCCGTCCCTGAGGTTCAGGGTGACAAACGTCGGCATGGTGTTGGCGTATACGACGAACCCGCCGGCGGCGGTGAACAGGACGGCGAGGACCGCCGCAAGGGCTATCCAGCCTCGAGGGGCGAACCCGGATTTTCGGGGTCGCCGCAAGGCCGCGGCCGGTAGGGCTGAGTGCTGGATCTCTTGCAAGGGCGTAAGGAAAACGGGCCGGACCGGAATTATGTCACGGAGGACCCTGCCCCAGACAGGGTTTTACGATCGGCGCTGCGCGCACTCCGGGCAGCTGCAGAGCGCCCGCAGCAGCGAGAAGGTGTACAGCCCGGTGGCATGGCCGCTCTGAAAAGCGATCTGCAGGGCGTACTGTCCGATCAGGCTCACGTCCTGCAGTCGAAGCTCCTCGGGAGCGAGGCTTTTGACGCTTGACAAGCGGCCAGGCGCACCCGCTTCACCGCGACACTCAGCGCATGGGCAGGCCCAGCGGAGGTGCTCGCCGGTATAGGTGCTGCGGTGGCCGTCCTCCCAGACCACGTCCATGACCTGGCGTTCGCGGTCGACGTCGACGTTGACTGGAAACGGGTCGGGGTCTTGCAGTTGGTGAGCCGACCTCTACCGGACGTTGATCACCGGCAGCTGCCGGAACGACTGGATGGAGGTACGGGCGGCCACCTGTGATGCGATATGGGTGAACGCCCGGGCGCCTGCAGAATCGGGCCTCGAGATGACCACGGGCGTGCCGGCGTCGGCGTCCTCGCGGATGCCTTCCTCGAGCGGAATCGCGCCGAGGAAAGGCACGCCCAGGCGCTTGGCGGCCGCTTCGGCGCCACCGTGGCTGAAGATCTCGTGGCGGTGCCCGCAGTTGGAGCAGACATACCAGCTCATGTTCTCGATCAAGCCAAGCGGCGTGACGTTCAGCTTCCTGAACATCTGGAGGGCCTTGACCGCGATGTCGGTGGCGACATCCTGCGGCGTGCACACGATGGCCACGCCGGTCAGTGGGATCGCCTGAGCCAGAGTTAGCGAGGCGTCGCCGGTGCCAGGCGGAAGGTCGATCACGAGGTAGTCGAGCCGGCCCCAATCGACCTGGACCATCATGGCCTCGATCGCCTTTCCAACCATCGGGCCGCGGTAGATCGTCGGCTGCTCGCCCGGATAGATGAGACCGAACGACATCACCTTGAGGCCGTGAGCATCGACCGGCTGCAGGCGGCCGTTGACCTGTTCAGGTACCGCGTGGGAGCCGATCATCGCCGGGACTGAAGGACCGTAGATGTCGGCGTCGAGAAGGCCGACCTCGGCGCCGGCTTTGCGTAGCGCAGCCGCGATGTTGACCGCCACAGTGGACTTGCCCACGCCGCCCTTCCCTGAGGCGACAGCGATTGTCTGCTTGACGCCGGGGAGGATCTCCGAAGGCTTGGGGCGCATGAATGCCGGCCGAACGTTGGCCGTCATGCGGACCTCCACGGCGGTGACACCGGGGATGTCTCCGACCAGGTCCTGCGCCTGGGACTTGAAGCGGTCGCGCACCGGACAGGCCGGAGTCGTCAGCTCGAAGGTGAAGCTGACCTTGCCTTGAGGGCTGACCTCCAGCTCCTTGATCATCCCGAGGCTCACGACGTCGCGGCCGAGGTCGGGGTCCTGGATGTGGGAGAGGACGCCGAGAACCTGATCGTTCGTTGGAAGGCCCATCGCCAAGGCATGTTACCGATACCTGAGACTGCGTTTGGGCGTTTGGCGGACACGCCCCGCGCAGTAGACAGCCCTGCCGCGGGGCCCAGCGCGCAAGCGGCGATGAGGATGGGACTTACTGAATGCCCTCTCAGCCGTCGCACCTGGCACGAACTTACTGGCGTTCGCCGGGTTCGCCAACCGTGCCTGTTAAGTTCGGGCTGGCATGAGTCGAGCCGCACTCCTTGCGCATCAAGCGGCGTGCCGCGCCTGCCACAAGTGCGTCGACGACGGCATCATCCCCGAGGCCAATCCAACCTTCACAGGCGAGTGGGGAGCGCCCTTCATGCTGGTCGGCCAGGCGCCGGGTCCAACCGAGAAGGTTTCGCGCCGCCCGTTCTCCGGCCGGGCCGGCAAAGAGCTCGACCGCTGGATGCTGCGCGCCGGCTTCGCAAGCGCAGAAGAGTTCCGCCGGCTGACCTACATCGCCGCGCTGATGCGCTGCTTTCCGGGACGGAACTCAGCAGGCACCGGTGATCTGCGACCGCAGCCGGCTGCCGTGGCAAACTGCGCGCACTGGCTCGATGCCGAGCTGCGCATCATCAAACCGAAGGTCCTGATACCGGTCGGGCAGATGGCCATCATTCGCTTTCTGGGAACAGGGTCGCTCGAAAGTCGCGTCGGCAAGCAATTCGGCGAACGCCCTGTCGTTGTTCCGCTACCGCATCCATCGGGCACGAGCCGCTGGCTCAACGATCCAGCCAATCGGGAGCGGCTGGCGGCTGCGCTGGAGCTGATCGCCGATCTCCGCTTGCATCACGCTTTCCCGCCGAAGAAAATTGGAGCATTGCCGCGCGCAACAGGTAGCCTGCACGAGCATCCTGCGCATTCGTCGCAGCGATTCATCGACAAGGAGAAGGAAGCGTGAAGTACTTGCTCGTCTATTACGGCGGAGGAATGCCTGAGACACCGGCCGCGCAGGCCAGGGTCCTGAAGCAGTGGGAGAAATGGTTCGCGAAAGTCGGACCGGCGATGGTGGATGGCGGCAATCCGTTTTCCGGCGCGGTCAACAAGATCAGGGCGGACGGCAGCACCGCAAAGGGACCGATTGGCAAGCGCGCGAGCGGCTACAGCATCATCGATGCCCCATCGCTCGACAAGGCGACGAAGCTCGCGAAGGGATGCCCAATCATCAGGAGCGGCGGCGAGATCGCGGTCTACGAAACTTTCAACGCGATGTAACGGTTGCCTTCCTTTTTCGCCGAGCGAGATGGCGAGCGCGCGGTAATCGTTGGCGACGACGCTCGCCACCTGGCGCGCTCTCTGAGGGCGCGGGTGGGGGAGGAGATCGAGGTCATCGACGCCGCGGGACTCATGCTCACGCTGCGTCTAGATCGCATCTCCACCGAACGCGTTGAGGGAATTGTCGTCGCCGAACGCGCCCACAATCCGGAGCCCATGGCTCAAATCGTCATTGCCATCGCCCACCTGCCCGCCCCCGCCCTCGAGCTCGTCCTCTCGCGATGCACCGAGGCCGGCGCCTTCGCCTTCCACATCGTCCAGGCGGACCGCAGCGTGGCGCGCGGTTCCAAGCCCGAACGCTGGCACACCATCTGCCGCGAAGCTGCAATGCTCGCCGGCCGGCTAGCCGTCCCCGAGGTCCTCGGCCCGTCGTCTCTCGACGAGGTGATCGGTCTCCACGAGAGCCCGCTGATGCTCGCCCGCTCCGCTCCCACGCGGCTGGCCGACCTGCTCGAGCCCCAAAACCTGACCCTCCTTGTCGGCCCCGAAGGCGGCTGGTCGGAGCGCGAGCTTGCGACGGTTCCCCAGCAGGCCACATTGGGCCCTCGCAACCTACGCGCCGACACCGCCGCCCTTGTGGCGCTGGCCACCGCCCTGGCGAGGCGCCCATAGAAGTCCGCTTCCCATGTCGCTTCGAAATGAGATAACATTGGGCATGGGATGGTGGAGCAGAGGGTTTCGCGTGACCTAGTAGATTCCAGCTGTCCGGTCTCAGTCGACCTGGCGGTCTTCACGCTCGCGGGACGCGAGCTCAGCGTGCTTCTTCGACGCCGCACCGAACCGCCCTACCCAGGCTTCTGGGCGCTGCCCGGCGGGCTGCGTTGCCCCGGCTCCTCTCTCGACTCGCAGGCGCGCGCCCTTCAGGTGGGCATCACCGGGGTCGACGGCGGCTGGATCGAGCAGCTGAAGACCTTTCACCGGCCTCAGCAGCTCGACGGCGCGGGCCATGTCGTGGTGCCCGGGCGAGATCCGCGAGGCGACGTCCTCTGTGTGGCCTACATCGCGATTGTCCCGGTTGCAGCCGCGGAGGCATGCGCGGGCGAGAAGGATGGCGTCGAGCAGGAGTGGCACCCGGTGAGGCGGTTGCCCGTGGAGATGGCCTTCGACCATCGCGAGGTCGTCGACTACGCGGTGCGACGTCTGCGCAGCAAGGTCGGCTACTCCTCGGTGGGATTCCAGCTGCTGCCGTCCGAATTCACGATCTCGGAGCTCCAGCACGTCTATGAGGCGGTGCTGGGGCTGTCGATCAATCGAGGCAACTTTTGGCGCCGGGTCGTCGACCGCGGTGTGATCGAGCAGACAGGCAAGGAGAGAAGCGTCCGCGGTAAGAAGGCATACCTCTTCCGCTTCACCCAGCAGGCCTTTGGCCTGCGCGAGGAGCCCGATGGTTTCATCGAAGCCTGACCTGCACCAGGTCGTGGCCGCCGCCCTCGCTGAGGACCTCGGCGAGAACAATGTCGACGTGACGACCAGCTCGATCGTCGACGCGGACCTCATGGGCGAAGCCCTGGTGATCGCGCGAAAGCCGGGCGTGCTGAGCGGCAGTGACGCCGCCGCGCGAGTGTTCGAAATGATCCTGCCGCGCAGCGAGTATCACGCGTTGGTTCCCGACGGCACGCGCCTCGAGGCCGGCCATGAGGTTGCACGCGTAACCGGCTCGTTGGGCTCGATCTTGATCGGCGAGCGAACCGCCCTTAACTTTCTCCAGCGCCTCTCGGGGATTGCCACGATGACGCGCCGGTACGCGGATGCGCTGGCGGCATACCCGAACGTGACGCTGCTGGACACGCGGAAGACGACACCGGGACTGCGCTTTCTCGAGCGCGCCGCGGTGCGCGCTGGAGGTGGTCACAACCATCGCGACGGTTTGTGGGACGCGATCCTCATCAAGGACAACCACGTCGCAGCCGCAGGCAGCGTGCGCGAGGCGGTCAGACGCGCGCGAAAGACGGCGATGCCCGTCGAAGTGGAGGTCGAGACGCTCGAGCAGCTGGCCGAAGCCCTCGAGTGCGGCGCGGAGATTGTGCTCCTGGACAACATGCCGGTCGAGCTCATGCGCCAAGCGGTTGAAATCACGGCGGGTCGCGCGAAGTTGGAAGCATCAGGGGGCATGACATTGGAAGGAGCCGTTGCGGCTGCAGGTGCTGGGGTGGATCGGATCTCGGTCGGAGCGCTGACGCACTCTGCGCCGGCGCTGGACCTGAGCCTGGAGGTGAAAAGGACATGGCGGTAGAACGGTTGTCGATTTCGCCACGCCCCCACCCAACCCTCCCCGGCGAGCGGGGAGGGGATATCTCGCTCGAAGCGGACGCCGCCGAATATTCCCGGCGCGACGTTCCACGCGACATCGCGGGCATGAGCGCGGAGATCCGCGAGCTGGCACGCAAGCGGAACGCCGTGATCCTCGCGCACAACTACCAGGTGCCCGAGGTGCAGGACGTGGCGGATTACGTCGGCGACTCACTCGGCCTATCTCGGCAGGCCGCCGCTACGCCGTCCGATCTGATCGTGTTCTGCGGCGTCCACTTCATGGCGGAAACCGCGGTCATCCTCAGTCCCAAGAAGCGAGTGCTGATTCCCGACCTCGCCGCGGGGTGTTCGCTGGCCGCGACGATCAATGCCGAGCAGCTGGCGGCGTGGAAAGCGGAGTTTCCTGACGCGGTCGTCGTTTCGTACGTCAACACCACAGCCGAGGTGAAGGCGCTCAGCGACTACTGTTGCACCTCAGGCAACGCCGAGCGTGTCATCCGAGCGATCCCCGAAGACCGGGAGATCCTGTTCCTCCCCGACATGTTCCTGGGCACCTACCTGGAGAAGGTCACCGGCCGAAAGATGCATGTCTGGCCGGGCGAGTGCCAC
>DATCPW010000223.1:0-1970 GCA_036569865.1 Candidatus Dormiibacterota bacterium | reverse complement strand
TGGAGCGAGCCTGAAACGCCGAGTGGGGAGTGACTGTCCGGCTTCTCGTCGGCTCAGTCAGGGGCGGAAGATCAGCGAGTACCCTCGCCCCGGCTTGTTGACTATGTCGACAGGGATAGCGAGGTCGACCAGGATCTTGCGAAGCCGCCTGATGTAGTTGCGCACCTCCTCGGGAAAGAGCGCCGGGTCGGCCCAGGCCTGTCCGAGGATCTGGGTCGTTGTGAAGTAGCGGTGCGGGTGGCTCAGCAGGAACTGGAGCAGCTGAAACTCACGCTTGGTCAATGACACGCTCTGGCCTTTGTGCCGGATCATTCGCCCGGTTGGGTCGAGCCACAGACCCTGGAGGTCCCAGATGCGCTTGTACCAGAGGTCGAGCCGCCCCTGGTAGCCCTGCATCTGATCGACGATTATCTGTAGGTCCACCATCGCTGCTTTCTGAGCCACAGGCCGCAGGTTCGCCACGTCCTGCTCGACCCGTTCGAGCAGCCCTTGCTTGAACTCGAGGAGGTCGGCGTAAATGCTCATCCAGTGGCGCGCGTCCTCCCAGCGGTTGGTTTTAAGGTCCTCCCCCTCGAGCGGGCGCGACCCGCGCACCCTGGTAGGCACCGCCATAAAAGCAGATTCTAACGCGCGATTGTTCTACGCGCAACGTGCCGCGGAACAAACTGGAACGGGGCTGCGCGGCAGTTTATTGCTGAACTTCTTACGTGGGAGCCCGTACAACAGAGCAACGATGGTTAAGACTCTGAGCAAACGAGATCGACCAGACATGGATGCGGCGGAGCGCGGTGGCGACTGGACGAAGCGTATGGATGGCGAAGGCTTACCCAGCGATTCGAACCTCGAACAGGCCGTCTATTGGAGCCACGTCTACACCGAGATCCTCGCGATGGAGGAAAAGGTGCTCGCCCGCATCCGCGAGCTGATGCGGACGCAATCCGCGACCGCTCGGCGCGAGGTCGAGCTCACCAACGTCCCCGTCGTCGTCGCGCAGGCGGAGAGGTTCCGCCAGCGCCTCGGTTACTGGGACGCGCGCGTTGAGGCTCTTACATTGACGGTCAAGTCAGCCTAGGTACGGCTCACTCGCCCAACTTGCAGATGAATCGAATCACCGCCTCGATTCCGGTGTGGTAGTGATCGATCGCCAGATGCTCATTGGGTGAATGAACGGCGTCGTCGGCCTGGGGAATTCCGCTGATCATCAGCGGCGCGCCGACCGCCTGCTGGAAGTCCACCGACACTGGTATCGAGCCACCTACGCGAACAAGGGCGGTCTCTCTGCCGAATGCTTCGCTGTAGGCGGCTCGCAATGCGTCGGCCGCTGAGTGATTGACATCGCACACGACCGGCGGGGCTGAGCCCAGCAGCTCGACCTTGATCTCCACCCCTGGAGTCGTCAGCGTCTTGACGTACTTCTCCAGGGCGGCCAGGATGGTCTTCCAATCCTGGTCGGGCACCAGACGCATGCTGACCTTCGCCATTGCGCGAGCGGCGATCACGGTCTTCTCGCCGGCACCGGTGAATCCCCCGATGATTCCGTTGGCGTCCAGCGTCGGGCGGCTACCTGTCCGCTCGAGGGCGAGAAATTCAGGTTCGCCTTCCAGCGCGCGCGCTCCGGACATCTTCAGAAGCATCCGTGCGTAGTGCTCGTCCTTCTTCTTCCAGTCCGCCACCTCTTCGGTACTCGGCCGGCGCACATCGTCGTAAAAACCCGGAATCGTGATGTGGCCGTTGCGATCCTTGAGCTCACCGAGGACGAGCGCCAGCGTGTTGATGGGGTTGGGCGCCACGCCTCCATACATTCCGGAGTGCAGGTCAACAGCCGCTCCGGTCGCGTGAAGCTCGACATAAAGGATGCCGCGTAGCGCCGTGGCCAGGGTCGGGTTGTCGGCCTCGTCGAAGCCGCCATCCCAAACGAGCACCGAGTCGGTCTTGAGCTTTGAGCCGTTCGCGCGCAGGTATCGCGCCAG
>DATCPW010000222.1:0-2841 GCA_036569865.1 Candidatus Dormiibacterota bacterium | reverse complement strand
GGCTTTTGCGGCCGCGCTAGTGAGGGCGCTCGACACTCGTGTTGAAGCGCTCGCCGCGAATGGCGAGGTGGAGCTGGCGATGACGCATGCGCGCGAGGCGGTGCGGATGGAGCCGTACCGCGAGTCGGGCTATCGGCGCCTGATGCGGATGCAGGTCCGGAGCGGCGACCGCGGGGAGGCGATCCGCACATATAGGGAATGCAGGCGGTTGCTGGAGTCGGAGCTGGGCGTCGGGCCGTCCGATGAAACCGAAGCCCTTTATCGAGAGATCGCCGGTCAGGCGGTGTAACAGAACGGTTGCTTCGCGCGTACAACCGGTTACGGACATCTTGATACGGGACCCGCTGGCGGAGGATCGGCTCCGGCGCGCAAGGGCCGGTGATGCCTTTGCGTTTGGAGAGCTGCTCGCGCCCGCGCTCGATCAAGGCTTCCGACTTGCCATGACCATGCTCAAAGACAGGAATGCTGCGGAGGACGCCGTCCAGGAGGCGGCCCTGAAGAGCTGGCGCAAGCTGGATCGGTTCCGATACGGCGCGGACCTCAGGCCGTGGTTCCTGGCGATCGTCGCCAACGAGTGCCGCACCGTGCGCCGCTCGCGGTGGTGGCAGGTGATCCGAACGGACGAGGTCGAGCCGCGTGCGCGTACCACGACTTCGGAAGGAGGCTGGGCCGACAGCATCGACTTGAACGCGGCCCTCGACCGGCTGCCGAAACACCACCTGCTGACCCTGACCCTGTACTACCACCTCGATCTGCCGATCGAAGAGGTTGCTCGTGTACTCGGCTGTTCCGCCGGCGCCGCGCGCCAACGCATTCATCGAGCCCTTGCGGCGTTGCGGCCGGGAATGGTTTTGGAGGTGGGTCGATGACACCGGAAGAACGCGAGCTGCGGCGTGCGTTGGACTCGCGGAGCGCGGAGGTAACGCCGGAGTTCCGAGCGAGGTTGACGTCGGCGCTTGCGGAGGGAAAGCCGGGATCCAACTTCCTGCCGGCGCTGGCTGCGCTGGCCGCAGTGGTGCTCGTGTTTGCGACGGTAGGCGTCCTTCTGCTGGCGCGGCAGGCTCGAAACGAACCACCACCTGTGGCGGCGACGACGCCGACCGCGAGTGCAACTCCCACACCGAGCCCTGAACCGACTGCGACGCCGGCGCAGTCATTCGTGACTGGGATCCTCATCAAACCACCGCATCGCATCGCGTTGCCGGCGAACGCGCAGCTCAGCGCATCTTCGGGCGGTGTTTTGTGGGCGTTGATGATTGATCAGTACCTGTACCGATCAATAGATGGTGGAGCGATCTGGCAGCAGCGGCCCTTGCCGCCGAATGCCGCAATAGGTTTCCCCCGGCCTGAGATTTCCTTCGTGAGTGACCAGGAAGGTTGGCTGGCCACAGGCGGTTCGCCGGAGACGCAATGCAATGCGGAGGTCGTGGGCATATGGCATACGACCGACGCGGGAGTGACCTGGCAGTCTCTCGGCACCAAGGGCGTTTCGGACAGCCAGTGCAAGGGTGAGCTCTCGTTTGTCGATGCCAACAGTGGCTTCATCGATGGCTTCGACCCCAATCGCTCGCCGGTCATCTATTACACGTCAGATGGCGGCAAGAATTGGGCCGCGTCCAAGCCGCTGCCCGACCCTCCCGGGTTCAAGACCATCGGCGCCGGCTTCAACTTGCAGCCAGGACTTGTGCGCGCCTTCGGATCGACCCTCCTGCTCCCAGTCACCGGCTCGCAGGAATCCGGGACGGTTGAATACGCGTTTCGCTCGACCGACGGAGGCGCGACGTGGACGTACCTAGCTCGGGGCAAGGACGCGAGTATCCCGATTGTCTTTGTTACAGCTACTCGTTGGCTCCAGCTCGTCAACGCTGGACAGTCGTTTGAAACGACTGACGCCGGCGCGAGCTGGCACCAGTACCGCTCCGACTATTCACAAGCGGCGGGCGTCGCAACGGACTTCGTGTTCGCCGATTCGCAGGTTGGCTACGGCACCGTGCGCGGAGGGATCGCCCGGAGCCTTGATGGTGGGCTTCACTGGATCTGGATCAATTCGCCGGGGACCTAGCGAGTTGCGGGAATGAGCAGACCTCTAAGTGCTGACGCCAGCCACGCGCCGGCCAGGCCGAGCAGCAGGCCGACCAGACAAGTAAGGACGAGCGGAATCGCCGGCTGACCCGTGAAGCCCATGATCGCCGCCAGGCTGGACGCCGAACGGCCGAGGCCGAAATACACCTGCAATACGGCCAGACCGAATCCCCAGCTCACCAGCCCGGCGAGGGCGCCGGCGGGAATGGCGACGCGGCCCTGCCCGATGAACACGCCGATCACGAGCCCTGCCGCGAACGTCAGCCACCAGGCGCCCAAGAGAAGGCCGGTCAGCGAAATCGCCACGCCGATGAGCGTGATGAAGAACCAGATCCAGCTTTTCATGGCTGCATCGCCCACGTCGCCACGCCGGGTACGAACGACGCCTGGTCGGCGGACAGCATCGGCGCGTACAGGCCGCTCCACCACCTATCGACTTTGTTCTCGTACCACGTCGAAGCGGGGTTCTCACTCTGGCCGCCTGGGTAGATGCCGCTGAAGGTCTTGGTGCCCCAGTCGACGACCATCCTCCAGCTGGGGCCGTGAGTTGACGGGTCGCCGCCTGCCGCCAGGGGAGTGTTGCCGTCGCCGCGGTCGGGCCGAGGGCCGTAGTTGAGACCCGAGATCTGGGCGAGGTTCTCGAGCTCGCGGGTGTGGAGCTTGCCCCACGTCCACGACCCGGGTTCGCCACCAAGCTGCTTGCTCAACGAGGAAAAGGCGTCGTGAAATGCGGCGCGCAGCGCGGCTTCCTGTGCCACG
>DATCPW010000221.1:0-6761 GCA_036569865.1 Candidatus Dormiibacterota bacterium | reverse complement strand
TGTACTGCCTCAGCCATCATTTGTGAGCGTTATTCAAACCGATAGGCCCGCTGGATGCAGCACATGTATTCGAATAACGGACTGGGGGCGGTTTTCAGTCGCTCGTAGATTTCAGGTGACCGGCAAGACGATCTTGCCCCGCGAGTCAACCTCTTGACGTCCAAAGCCGAAACCCGCACAGACTCTCGTCGCTGGCAGGACGTACGCGCGCGTGCCATGGACGCCAAATTCGATGCCGACCGCCGCCGCGTCGGCGAGAGGGTCGCCGTCAGCTTCCGCTGGCTGTTCCTGATCGTGCTGGCAGTATTGAACAACGTCACCACCGTGACCAGCGCCGAAGCCCGCGGGACGGTGGACATCCTGCTCGCCGCCTGGGCTGTGATGAACGTCGGCGTAAACGTGCTTTTGGCGCGCGGGTACCAGCCCGGAAAGCAGTTCAGCTTGAGCACGATGTCGCTCGACATTTTCTTTGCCACTGGTTTGGTCTACCTATCTGACGGGTTTTCGAGCCCTTTCTTTCTCGCTTTGTTCCTGGCCGTCATCACGAACGCCGTCCGGTTCGGCGCGGCCGCCTGCGTGATCTCCGCGATCGTCATCTCATTCATCTATTTATTTGTCGGCGGCTCGTTCACGCCGGCCAACTTCACTACCGACCCGAACGCCACCATCGGCAAGGTCTTTCTGTTCCTGGTCGTGGCCCTGGCGACCGGGTACATGACCCGGGAGCTGGAGCGGGAGCGGCGCCAGGCGGTGGAGCGCGCGGCCCAGGCGGACTCGCTGCGCGAGCTGAGCGTGACGATGGTCAGCGACACGGACATCAAGGACGTGTTCAAGCTCATCGTCGACCACGCGGTTCAGATGACGATGGCCGATCGAGGCAGCCTGATCCTCGCCTCACACGAGGGCTTCGAGGTGGGCGCGAGCGCCCCTGATGGAGTGCCCGCCGGGGCCACCCCGGAATTCCTGGACGAGGAGAAGCTCGCTCAGGCTGCCCGAACAGGCGAGGCCTCCTATGGGGCCGACCGGCGAGCGCTCGTCATCCCCATCGCATCAGGCGAAGGGGTGACCGCGCTGCTCAGCCTGGTCCGCGAAAAAGGCAGCTTCACCAACCAGGACCTGTTCTCCGTCGCCGCCCTTTCAGGCAGCTCGGCGGTTCCGCTCGCCAACGCGCTCCGCTACCACCGCAGCACACAGGAGGCGACCACCGACGGGCTTACCGGGCTCGCCAACGCGCGAGAGTTTCGCCGGCGGCTGGCTGCGGCCTTCGCCCACCCCGACAGGCGGGCCGCGACTTTCTCGGTGGTGCTTGTCGACTTCGATCACTTCAAGTCGGTCAACGACCAGGTGGGCCACCAGCAGGGCGACCTGGTGTTGCAGCTGGGCGCCCGGATTGTGCGCTCGGTTGCGCGCGGTCAGGACATCGTCGCGCGATACGGCGGCGACGAGCTCGTGGTGATGGCTCCCGACACGAGCGCTATAGGAGCTAACAAGCTTGCGCATCGCATCGTGGAAGCTGTTCACGAGGCGTCGATAGCGACAACGCCTGGCAGCCACCTGACCTTCAGCGTCGGCGCAGCAACTTACCCCGACGACGGCCTGACCGCGTCGGAGCTGGTGGCGGCCGCCGACCAGGCCCTCTACCTCGCCAAGCGCGAAGGCAAGGATCGCGCGTGCACCTTTCCCCAGCTGGTCACAGAGCTCGAGCTCGACGACGTCAGCCTGTTCGCCATGCTCGCCGAAGCGGGGCCTCAGGTGGTCGTCGCCGTGGCGCACGCTGTCGACCACCGTAGCCCCCTGACACGTGGGCACTCGAGCCGGATCGCGATAATCGCAGACGCTGTCGGGCGGCGAACGACGTTGCCGGTGACCCGGCTAGAGGACTTGAGGACCGCAGCCTTCCTCCACGATGTCGGCCACATGACGCTGACGGCGGGCCAGGGGTTCGAAACACCGGGCCATGCCGAGACCGGCGAAAAAATCTTGCGTCGCGCAAAGTTTTCACCCGACGTCCTGGCTTACGTGCGCGGCCATCACGAGCGATGGGACGGCGCCGGCAAGCCGGACGCCCTGGCCGGGGAGAAGATTCCTCTTGGCGCACGCATCATCGCGGTGGCCGAGATGTACGAGGCGCTGACGGCGGGTCGCGACTGTGAGCGTCTGGAGGCGCTCAGGGCATTCGACCGGGTGACCGAAGGCGCGGGTACCCAGTTCGACCCTGCGGTCGTGGAAGGGTTGGGGCAGAGCATTCGGGACGGCAGCCTCGAGCTGTTCATCGCCGATCTCGCGCTTCCGGCCGTCGCGGAGGTGGTCGCGGACCCCGTCCCAGCGCCGGCGCTGCTCTAGAAACAGCGGCGCTCGCGCTCATGCGAACCGCAGGGTTGCGCTCGAGCGCTTCCCCGCTTTCCTCACCAGTCGCAAAAGCCGCGAGTCCAGCAGCTCCGCCTCTTCTGGCATTCGCCGTCTAGCACCCTCGACCACCTTCAGCGCAGCCAGCGGATCGCGCTTTCGCCACTCGAGCAGGCGAGCCCTTGCGATTGAGACGCG
Organism: Candidatus Dormiibacterota bacterium; assembly: GCA_036569865.1. GTDB lineage: Bacteria > Chloroflexota > Dormibacteria > Dormibacterales > Dormibacteraceae > Palsa-872. Next base: position 4,217 of record DATCPW010000221.1, on the reverse strand, counting down.
CATGTCCTCGGTCGCGTGCGACTCCAACCAGTCCAGCAGCCGGTCGGCCGCCGCGATCGAGCCGCGGCGCACCAGGCGGCGGCTGAGCAGGAGACCGGCCGTAGCCGATGCTTCGCCTTTCCCGAAAGCTGTTGCGTTCCGAAGCGCCCGCCATCCGTCTGCCCGCGCGCCCCGCCGAAACCGATGGCGGCCGAGCGCCAGCCAGTCGGCGGCATCCATTCCCGTATCGCCGCCTCGAAGGCGGGCGAGCAGGCGCGAGTGAAGGTGGACGAGGCTGATGACATCGAGCCGGTTGTGCTCGAGCGCCGCCTCCAGCAGGGGATGCATGTCGTGGCGGAGGTAGTCGAAATAAGCGTCAGGCACGAGCGAGCTGGCGATCGGATCGTCGCGCTCGTATCCGAGCAGCCGCTCTTCAACCGACCGGAGGTTGCAGCTCTCCAGGCGGTGTCGATAAAGGGCCCTGACCAGCGTGAGCAGGTCCACGTGCGGAGGGCAGACAAGCTCGCCTGGCATGCGGGCCATCACCCAGCGTGTGCGCAGCATGGGCAGGTCGAAGGAGCTGCCGTTGAATGTGGCCACCGCCTCCGCAGGCTCGATCTCGGCCTGCAGCGCATGCAGGAACGCGGCTTCCATGCCTGGCTGTGGGAGAAACACCTGCGCGACTCGCAGTCCACAGTCGATGGGCCGTGCGACAGCGGCAGCGAAAACATAGGTTCCCGCCCCGCCGGATAAGCCTGTCGTCTCGGTGTCGATGTATGCAACTGAGCCGGGGTCTGGGTCGAGGGCCGGAAGCGGGATCACGTCCTGTCGCAGGAGAGCGTTGCCGTACGGTGTGGCAACCGATTCGAAACCGCGCGGCCAGGCGCGCTCGACCTTGGGTCGCGGCCGCGGCGGTGCGCCTAGACGGGTAAGGCGCTCGCGGAGAGCAGTCGCAGACATGCTTCCTTGGCTCCTTCCACGAGGTGCAGCGGTCCGACGCAGGACGGACAACCGGCGAGGCATGGGCAGTCATGCACGAGCGCCGCGCCTTGCTCGAGGAGGTCTCGGTGCAGCTCGTACATGCGGGCGGAGTAGCCGACGCCCCCCGGATACATCTCGTAGACGGTCACAGTGGGAAGCCTGGTGGTCACGGAGCGCACTTCCGCCACCGCCCCGAGGTCACGCGGATCGCACATCAATCGCAGGCTGGCGACGTGGCGCAGCGTGTGCGCCATTCCTTGCAGCCCCGCCTCGAGGGTTTCCCGTCCGAGCGTGTGCCAGAGATCCTCATCGACGGTGATCCAGTAGCCGGTCGTGTGCAGCGTCTGCTCGGGGAGGTGGATGGGACCCGACCCGATGTTCTCGTGCGTGTGGAAGCGAATCTTCTTGAACATGCTCGCGAGGGCGGTGATCTTCAGCTCGCCGTGGTTTCGCGACAGCCCGCCCCCCTGCTCCGGCGTCGAGAAGGTGTCGAGCACCTGCACCGTGACCGCCGCGAGAGCGTCCGTGTAGTAGTCGACCTCGACCGGGTGCACGTAGGCCTTCTTCTCTTCCCAGTCGAGGCGTTCGACGTGGTACTGCGCGCCCTCGTGGAGGTAAACCGCTTCCTCGTGCAGCAGGACGGGCGCGGTGAACTGATCCATCTCGCCGATGACCTTGGGTCGCGGCTGCGAGGTGTCGATGATCACGACGTTGTCCGCCGCGATGCGGCGGAGGTGAATCTCGTCGGCTGGAAAAGCCTGCCGGCTCCAGAACCACCGACCTCCAGAACGGGAAGCCGAGCCGTCCTCTTCGAACAGCTCAAGCAGCTCGTGAACGTCGGCGCGTCCGAGGCGCTCCTGGTCTTCGAAAGGCAGCTCGAACAAGCCGGCCTGCAGGTGACCCGCGAGGAGCAGCAGATTGTCAGGGTCGATGAGACCTTCTTCGGGATCGGAGCTGAGGAAGTACTCGGGGTGGCGGACTATGAACTGGTCGAGCGGCGAGCTCGACGCGACGAATACACCGACGGAGCCGGATCGACGGCCCGCCCTGCCCAGCTGCTGCCAGGTGGACGCGATGGTGCCGGGATAGCCGACGAGGATCGCCGTCTGCAGGCTCCCGATGTCGATGCCCAGCTCGAGCGCATTGGTGCTCACCACGCTGGTGATCTCTCCGCTGCGAAGGCCGGCCTCGATCTCCCTGCGATGCAAGGGCAGGTAACCCGCGCGATAACCGCGCACGCGCTGCGCGGCGTCGAGCCGCGGCGCGAGATCCTGTCGCAAATAGCTGAGCATCACCTCGACCTGCAGCCGGCTGCGGCAGAAGACAATCGTCTGCACCCCGCCGCGGATCCATGGCGCAGCTATGCGACGCGCCTCGAGCATCGAGCTGCGCCGCACGCCCATCTCGCGGTTTAGGAGAGGCGGGTTGTAGAAGATGAGCCGGCGCTCGCCGCGTGGTGCGCCGTTGCGCTCCACGAGCTCGATGTTGTCTTCCTCCAGCAACTTCTGCGCCAGCTGCAGAGGATTGGCAATGGTCGCGGACGTGCATATGAAAGTCGGGCTCGATCCGTAAAAGGCACAGATCCGCTTGAGGCGCCGGATGACGTTGGCGACCTGGCTGCCGAAAAGCCCGCGGTACATGTGGAGCTCGTCGATGACGACGAAGTCGAGGCTCGAGAAGAGGCGGCGCCAGCGCGTGTGATGGGGGAGCAGTCCCGCATGAAGCATGTCGGGGTTGGTCATGACGACATGTCCGCCCTCGCGGATGGCTGTGCGCCGGCCCGGGGACGTGTCCCCGTCGTACGTGTCGACGCGCAGGTCGATGGGGAGCCCGTGCTTGAGCCCGCTCAGCTCTGCCAGCTGGTCTTGGGCCAGCGCCTTGGTCGGAAACAAGTACAGGGCACGCCGGTCCGGCTGCTCCAGAAGACGCTGAAGGACCGGCAGGTTGTAGCAGAGGGTTTTGCCGCTCGCAGTCGGAGTCACCACGACCAGGTGCCGGCCTCGGCGCACGGCGTTGTATGCGTCAGCCTGGTGGGAGTAGAGGCGCTCCATGCCGCGAGCAGCGAGGGCGCGGGCGAGCTCGGGTCGGAGATCGTCCGGCAGGGGTGCGAAGCGGGCATCCGATGCCGGGATCACGTGATCGAGGGTCACGTCCCCCTGGAAGTTGGCTGGGGCGAAAGCGGGAAACGTGGGCATATGTGCTGAGGGGGGACGTTAGCCGAACATGCGTTCGTAGTCAAGCCGCCTCTTACTCTGGTCGAAAAAATGGGTAGTTCGGGGTCCCGGGCCGTCCCTATGTGTTGACAGGCGCCCACAACGACTGCAAATGGGGACGGCGTCGGGTCGAGGAGGAATCGTGAAAGGACTATTGAGCGGCGGTGTATCCGCGCTTGTCGTCAAGGCCACAACGGGTTTCGCTGTGGCAGCGTTTGCTGTGGTCGCGGCGGCCGCAGTCACAGAGGCCGCGATCACGGGCAGCGCCGACCCAGCCAACTGGGGCCGGCAGGTGACAGCGCAGGTAGCGGCGTGCAAGGCTGCACTGAAGACGGGCGAGCACGGTATCGGACAGTGCGTCAGCGCATTCGCCAGCCAGCACGGCAAGCTCGTTTCCGATCAGCGCGCTAGCGGCGCGCGACTGAATCATGGCAATGGCAACGCCAACGGGCATGACAAGGCCACGGGCGGCAAAAGCAACGGCAAGGGCAAAGCCAACGGGCACGGCCATGGTCAGACGGGTCACAAGCCCGACCACGTGGTCGCGGTGTCGGATAGCGCCGGCGATTAACGGGTAGTGGTGGGGCCGGGCCGCAACGTCCGGTCCCTATTCTTTGCTCGGACCTTCCACCGCTGGCCTTCGGAGGTGTCGGTAACGATGACGCCGGCGGCGGTCAGCTCGTCTCGGAGCTGGTCCCCACGCGCAAAGTCCTTGGCGTCTCGCGCCCGACTGCGCGCTTCCAATAATTCCGCGGCGCCTGCGGGCAACTCGACAGTTGGCACAGAACGGTCGAGGTCGAGACCGAGCACGCCATCCCAGTTGCGCAGCAGCGCGGCCTTTTCTCCCGCAGCGATGTTCGCGTGGGTGAGCTCAGACACAAGGGCCATGGCAGCGGGCAGGTCGAGGTCATCTGCGATCGCGGATCGGAATCGCGCCTCCAACGCCTCGACTTCGTCAGGATGGCCGGCCGCGCCATCGCCTGCCTTCGACCATTCCTGGAGGCGGTCCCTCAGATTGCGCAACGCCCGATCGGCGCCCGCCAG
>DATCPW010000220.1:0-4508 GCA_036569865.1 Candidatus Dormiibacterota bacterium | reverse complement strand
CCCGCCTCCTGGTAGTAGGCCTCGACGCTTCCTGGATAACCGACGTGGATGACCTGTCGGATGTCGGCGAAATCCACGCCCATGCCGAAAGCGCTGGTCGCGACCACGACGCGAAATTCCTTCGATGCGAACCCATCCTGGATACGGCGGCGGCTCTCGTCCGGCAGACGGCCGTGGTAGGGCGCTGCAGGAAAACCCCACCGGGTGATGGCGGCGGCCGTTGTCTCTGCTCCTTTGACGGTGCCGGTGTAGACGAGCGCGCGGCCATCGCCAGGATTGAGACGGCGGCGAAGCATCTCGAGCCGATCGCGCCCGCCTTTCGCTTGCACAGCCTCCAGCCGCAGGTTGGGACGGTTGAATCCTGTGACCACGACCAGGGGTTCGCGCAGCCCGAGGTTGGACGCGATGTCATCGCGCACCTCGGGAGTGGCGGTCGCCGTGAATGCGCCAATGGGCGGCCGGCCACATGCCTCGAGCGCTCCGCCAATGAGCCTGTAGTCAGGCCTGAAGTCATGGCCCCAGGTGGAGATGCAGTGCGCCTCGTCGACGATGAAGCGCCTCACGCCAATGGTGGCCAGGCGATTGGTGAACCCCGGACGGCTGAAGCGTTCAGGCGCCACGTACAGGAGCTGGTAGTCGCCATGCGACGCGGCTTCAAGTCGCCTGCGCTGCTCGGTTGAGTCCAGCGTCGAGTTGATGAACGCGGCGCGCACCCCATGCGATACAAGCCGATCGACCTGGTCCTTCATCAGCGCGATCAGCGGCGAAACGACGACCGTCAGACCATCGCTGAGAATTGCCGGCACCCAGTAGCTGAGGCTCTTGCCCGAACCGGTTGGCGCGACCGCGAGCACGTCGCGACCGTTCATCTGCGCCTCCACCACCTCGGCCTGGCCAGGCCTGAAGGCCTCCAGGTGGAAGACATCGCGCAGCACTTGCTGGGGAGTCATGAATCCAGTGTGCGGCACCGCCGCGCTGCTCACCAGCCGCCCTTAACAGCGGTTGAGGTGCAAGCCGATGCGATCGGCGTCCGGGCGCACAACCTACCATCGCAGCCGTGAGGCTCTGGAATCCTTTTGGTCTTCGCGAGCTGAACGCCCTGTGGCGGGACCCGGTCTATCGCGGCCGGGGGGTGCCGCGTGGCGATGGGCGCTCGGTGTTGCTCATTCCTGGATTCCTATCCGGCGATTGGTCGCTGCGCCTGCTTCACGGCTGGCTTCAACGGATCGGCTATCGCTCGTACCTGTCAGGCATATACGTCAACGCGCTCCACTCGGAGCACATGCTGGCCGGCCTGCGTCACCGCATGGCGGAGATCCGGAAAGATGACGGCGCCCCGATAACTCTTATCGGTCACAGTCGCGGCGGGCTTCTGGCCAAAGTGCTGTCGCAACGCCGGCCCAAGGATGTCGAGCAGGTGATCGCGCTAGGCTCCCCGCTTGCGGACATCACCGACCTTGCGCTGATGACCCGCGCCGCTGTCGGCGTGGTGACCACGGCCAACGAGCTGGGGTTCGGCAGGCGCCTGCGTGCCGAGGGACGCTTCGCGCATGACCTGAGACTCCCGCCGGCTGTGCCCACGACCTCGATCTACACGCGGTCAGACGATGTCGTGAACTTCCGCAGCTGCATCAGGCCTGACATTCCCGCCATCTCGGTGTGGGGTAGCCACAATGGGCTGGTCGTTAACCCAGAGGCGTATCGCTTGCTCGGCCGCCTGCTGGCGCGGCCTCGACGCTCGGCTGGCTGACCGAGTCAGATGACTGCCCTGGCGATCGGCCTGGCCCTGGCCGCGGCGGCGATTCACGGCACGTGGAACGTGCTCGTCAAGGTGAGCGGCGACCCGATGGGAACATTCCGTCGCGGCACCGTGGTCGCGGCTGCGGTGGTCACGCCGATCACCTTCGTGGTGTGGCTGTTCGCCGGCCGGCCGTCGATAACGCCCGCCGCCGCGGGCCTGGCGGCCCTCTCGGCGCTGTTCGAGCTCATGTACCTGGTCCTGTTGTCGGCCGCATACAACCGGGGCGAGCTTTCGGTGGTGTATCCGATCGCGCGAGGCTCGGCGCCCTTGCTCTCGGTGGCTGCGGGCCTTGGGCTGCTGGGTGAGAGGTTGACGCCAGGTCAGATGGCAGGTGTGGCTTTGTTGCTCCTTGGCATCCTGGCCGTCACCCTGCCGCAGACGAGCGGTCGCGCCACGGTGCCGGCGCTCTTGACGGGGGTCTCAATCGCCGCATACAGCGCTGTCGACCGCGTCGGCGTGAGGCTCTCGACGCCCTGGCTGTACGGCTGGCTTCTCATCGTCTTGCTCGCGATCGGCGTGGTGACCTGGGGATGGGTCGTATCCAAGCTCCACACGCCCGACACTCCTTCCGAGCGCCAAGGCCAACCTGTGAGGTGGCGGCAGGCGACGGTGATCGGAATCTTCATGTGGGGCGGGTATCTGCTGGTGCTCGCCGCTTTGAGCATCGCGCCCCTGTCGGTTGTCGCGCCGGTGAGAGAGACGGCGATCGTCGCGGTGGCGGTCTGGGGGGTCTGGAAATTGCGGGAGCGAAAGGGCGTCGCGCTGAAGCTCTTGGGGGCGAGCGCGACCCTCATCGGGGTCGCCCTGCTGGCCTTCTAAATGTGGATGAAACTCTGAAAGTCCGGTGGTAATGTGAAAAAGTCGCCCGTGCGTGGCGAGGTTCGCCGCGGTCGTCGTTCTTCTCGAAAGGACCCGTGCGTACGTGGCAATTACTTTCGAGAAGTAGGGAGTAGGGAGGGGACATGCCGACTGGAACCATCAAGAAGCTGGTTTCCGACCGCGGGTTCGGTTTCATCGCCGCGGAGGACGGGCGGGAGTATTTCTTCCACCGCACAGGACTCGACTCGAGCGTGAACTTCGACTCGCTCGCCGGTGGCGAGCGTGTCAACTTCGAGATCGAGCCCAGCCAGAAGGGCCCTCGGGCGAACCAGATCAAGCTCGCGTAGCCGGCCGAAAGCTGGCGGCCGCCGGGCTGGGATGATGCACTCCGGCGCGAGCGGCTAGCGCGGCCGTGGCCGAGTCTGTCTCCAGCGCGGCAGGGTAGGCCGAGGTCTCCCGGGCCATGACTTTGTTTCTACCGCTCCCAGTGTCGCGTTGAAGAACTGATTCTTAATAAATCCAATCCCGGGAAGGAGAGCAGACGCGCGCGAAGCGCCCGTCGATGAGAGGAAACCGACTGGTTGCCTCTCATACCGATGCACGTCAGTGCGAGGTTCGGCGCACGACGACGATTGCCGTCGCCCAGCACAGTGTCCCGATCGCCAGGAGCGTCCATAGCGTCGATGTGATGGCGGGAAACTCGACAAGCGCGCCGAAGATGCACATCGCCGCCGCGCCCGCCAGCAGGAACGAGCCCGGCAGCAACAACCACGCGCAAAACCACGGCGGCTGGATCAGGTCGCCGCGATCCAGGAGCCGGCCGATGCCGAAGATGAGCACCGCGCCACCGATGGCCGGAGCCGCCAGGTTCATCGCCCACCCGATTCCGACCGCCCCTGCCGCAGCGCCGAGGAGTGGCTGAGCTCCCGCCATCGCCAGGCCCGCGGGCACCGCGAATGCGACAAGGCGGAGCATCCTGCTCGCCGGCGGCATCGTCAGCGGCTCATGCGGGCAGCACGGGCACCGCGGCCGGGCGCGTGAAGACACCCTTCGTCTGCACCCAGCCTCGTTCGACGTCCCAGTACATGTCCGGGCCTCTCAGCTGGTCCATGAAAGCACTGTTGAAGATGCGCCCTCGAGCGGCTGGCGATTCGCGACGGCTGATGCCCGCGAAGTACGGCTGCCTCGGCAGGCTGGCTGCCTGTTCCGCGCTGTTGTAGTAGTCGGCGTTGCCATAGACAGACGTCGACCCATATGAATAGATGGCGATCCCGAGCAATCGGTTTCCTTGTGCGTTCGGCGCGAGCGCACGGCGGATCTGAGTGAGGGTGTCCTCCGGATAGTTCATGAAGCCGCCGACACCGGTCAGGATGCGGTTGCCGAAGCCCGAGTTCTTCTCGAAGTCGAGCCAGTTTCCAAACCAGGCCTGCTCGAGGCTGTCCCATTCGCTGTCGTAGTTCATGGGCACGCCGAAATCGAGGTATCGATTGGCGAGCCATCCGTACCAATCCTGGAAGACCGATCCGTACGCCGACGTCAGCGGCCAGTCAGCCGCGGAGGCCGGCCCGCCACCGAACGCGATCAGAGCGCCGCTGAGCTTCACATTCGGCTTCTGGAGCTTGAGATCGGAGTGAAGGTCGCGGACGAAAGCCGTCACGCGCCCGCGGCGCCAAGCCTTCCAGGCCTCGTCCTCAGGCGCCGGCGTGGTCGTCGCTCCCGTCTGCTGCATGTAAAGCGCGACCGCCGTCGGGTTGTAGCCCCATTCAGGTCCGGGATACCTCACGTAATCCATGTGCAACCCGTCGACGTCGTAGTTGATCGCGACGTCCATGAAGATCTTGTGCGTGTAGGCGAGCACATCGGGCACCCCCGGATCCAGGAACCCACT
>DATCPW010000219.1:0-4984 GCA_036569865.1 Candidatus Dormiibacterota bacterium | reverse complement strand
GTGTGGCCTTGATCTTGCGATCGGTGTTCGCGCGTAGGAACTCGACGTCCCTCACCTCGACCGCCCGAGTTCTCCGTATCGGGCCGACAACCCGCGGCACGGGGGTGGGGTGGCCTGTCCGGTCGAGCGCTGTGCCCGGATTGTCGAGGTCCATCCCGTCAAGCGCTGTGGCGAAGCGGTTCGAGTAGCTCTCGCGCCTGATCTCGCCGTCGGTGATGATGTCGATCCCGGCTCGTTCCATATCTCGAATCGCAACGACCGTCGCGTCGTCCTGCGCTTGCTCCAGGTGCTCGGCCTGGGGTCGCCAGATCTCGAGCGCGCGGGTGCGCGGGGGGAGACGGCTCCCGAGCACAGCCCGATCCACGAGCCAGTCGGGCTGCGGGTAGCTGCCGACGACGGTTGTCGGTAGGAGGTGCGCCACTCCGACAGGGTATCCGCGCCGGGCGGCGGGTGCACCCCGCGGCCAGGCGCGGCGCATCATGCTTGCTGGAGGTCATGACCACCAAGCCCGCCATCGACAAGACCGGCTCGTCGGCCGGTCGCCTCAAGGGCGACTCCTGCGATCAAGACTGGATGTGGGACCGGGACGTCGAAACCGGGTCAGTGGCTGATCAGTTGGCGGCAGCCTCGACTGCTTGGGACGCTCAGCTCCAGCACCTCGCGGAGGGGTCGCGGTTTTATGCACGCAAATTCAAAGAGGCAGGGGTCGGCGCCTCAACCAAGGTCCGGCTGGCGGACATCACGAGCCTGCCCTTCACCACCAAGGACGAGCTGAAGCAGTCGGTCGACGAGCAGCCTCCATTCGGCACCAATGCCGGCGTCCCCGAGGAGCGCATCAAGCGCGTTTATCAGACCAGCGGCACGACCGGCACCCCAACTGTGATTCCCCTCACACGCAAGGACATGGATACCTGGACGACGATCGGTGCTCGTACTTACTACGCGACTGGCATACACGACCACCACAGCGTCCTCACGACCTTTGGCGCAGGCCCGTTTGTTGCGGGCCACACGCACTTTGTGCTGACCCGCATCGGCGCGCGGGCAGTGCCCGTGGCGCCCGGCGACACTGGCAGGGTCCTCGTCGGACTCAAGACGGGTCTTGCCGACACGCTGCTGTCGACGCCGTCCTTCGCGCAATACCTGGCGAACAAGCTCAAGGGGAGCAGCCCGGATCCCAGCTCGCTGCGCCTTGTGCACGTCGTCACGGGTGGCGAGCCCGGCGGCGGAATCCCAGCCATCCGCGACCACATCGAGCGGGTCCTGGGGGCGACGGTCACCGAGGTCATGGGCATCGGCGACGTGGCGCCTTCTCTGTTCGGCGAGTGCCCCCAACAGACCGGCATGCACTTTTGCGGCACGGGGCACGTGTGGCCTGAGCTCGTGCACCCGGAGACGCAGGAGCCGATGGCGATCGAGACCGGCGCGGTGGGCGAGCTCGTCTATACCCACCTAACGCGCGAGGCGATGCCGGTGGTCCGGTTTCTCAGCGGCGACATCGTCCGGATCGAAGGCACATCATGCGAGTGCGGGCGTACGAGCTTTCGTATGCGCTGCCTGGCGCGGCGCGACGACATGTTCATCGTGCGGGGAGTGAATGTTTACCCGTCGGCAATCCTGGCTGTGGTCGGTGAGTTCCGGCCGCGAGTCACCGGCCGGGCGCGGGTGGTGCGGCGCGACACCGCTGTGAGCGTGCAGCCGCCGGTGCCGATCGAAGTGGAGGTTCCTGTATCGAGCCCCGGGGACGCGCAGCTGGCGGCGGCAATCGAGGAAGCGGTCCATTCGAGTCTCACCTTCCGGTGCAAGGTGGAGCTGATCCCGGAGGAGACCTTTGGCGCGAGCGGCTACAAGACCAACCTCACGGTGACCCGCAAGTGACCACCGCCAAGAAGCGGCTTAAGTCGAGCATGGGCAGCAGCACGGCTGACAGGATCACGGTGCGGGGCCACGACCTGGTGGAGGATCTCATCGGCAAGGTCTCGCTCGGCGACATGGCTTTCCTGGAGCTCAAGGGCCGCCTCCCGAGCCGCGAGGAATCGACTGTATTCAACGCCCTGGCCGTGACGCTGGTCGAGCACGGCATGACGCCAAGCGCAATCGCCACGCGGCTCACCTACTTCGGCGCGCCCGAATCACTGCAGGGCGCCGTCGCGGCCGGCCTGCTGGGGATCGGCGACCGGTTTGGCGGTTCGGTCGAGGAGGCCGCGCGCACGCTGCAGGAGGCGCTGGAGGAAGCGGGCACGAGCCCCGATACGAGCGCGCTGGCCCGGCAGGTCGTGGCGACGCACAAGGAGAAGAAGCGGCCGATCGCCGGGCTCGGGCACCCGATCCACAAGCCGATCGATCCGAGGACTCCCAGGCTGTTCGCGATCGCCGCCGACAACGGGTTCTCAGGCCGGTTCGTCCAGCTGATGGAAGCGATCTCGGCTGAGGCGACCCGGAGCTACGGCCGCGAGCTGCCCGTCAACGCAACCGGCGCCATCGGCGCGATCGCCAGCGAGCTAGAGATCCCCTGGCGGGTTACCAGGGGCCTGGCGGTCATGGCGCGGGCGATCGGGCTCGTGGCCCACGTCCAGGAGGAGTTGGAGGAGCCCCTGGCGGCCGAAATCTGGAGCCGCATCGACGAAGAGTCCTCCACCCAGTAGCACTGATCAGCGCTGGCGTGGCAGGGTTGGCCGGGGTCTCCCCGGCCATGACTTTGTCTCCTTAACTCCCGCGTCGCCTGGAGAGACTAAATCGTCATGAATCCGATCCCGGGGGAGAGAGCAGCCACGCGCGAAGCGCCTGGCGATGAGAGAGGACCGACTGGTCCTTTCTCATATTTCTCGGACTAACATAGATTCCCGCTCCGTTCGATCGGGTTGGAGGAGACGACAAGCTGACCGCCAAAATACCCGGCATTCACCACGTCACCTGCATCACAGGCGACGTCCAGAAGTGCACCGACTTCTACGTCGGCGTGCTCGGGCTCCGCTTCATCAAAAAGAGCATCAACCAGGACATGCCCGACACCTACCACATCTACTTTGGCGATTACGTAGGGTCAGCGGGCACTGCGATGACCTTCTTTGGATGGCCGACCTGGCCGAAGCGGAGGGCGGGCAGCGGCCAGATCACGACAGTGTCGTTTTCGGTTCCGCCAGGATCGCTCGACTTCTGGAAAGGCCGCCTTCGCAAGCTGGGCGTGGAGATGGGCGCGACGAGCCGTTTTGGGACTGACGCCGTGGTTGTCCACGACCCAGACGGCATCGAGCTCGAGCTGGTCGCCCAATCCACGGATCAGCCGTGGGCGGAATGGCCGGACGCCCCGGTCGGCGCTGACCATGCGATCCGGGGATTTCATTCGGTGACGATGACAATCGCTGAAACCTCGGCGACGGTCGACCTCCTGACCAAGACGATGGGTTTTCGCAAGGCGGGCCAGGAAGGACATCGCACCCGATTCCAGACCGCCAAGGGCGGCCCACACTCAATCGTCGATGTGGTCGAATCGCCAGAGGGACCCGTCGGGGAGGAGTCGGTCGGCACGGTCCACCACGTCGCCTGGAGGGCGCCCGACACCGCCGACCAGCTCGCGTGGCGCGAAGCCCTCGTCAAGGCCGGACGCAACGTGACGCCCGTGATCGACCGCTATTACTTCAAATCGATCTACTCACGAGAACCAGGAGGAGTCCTGTTTGAGATCGCAACCGACGGCCCCGGATTCACAGTCGACGAGACCGTCGAGTCCCTCGGTTCGTCACTGAGCCTGCCGCCCTGGTTCCAGGTGCGCCGCGACAGGCTTGATGAAACGCTACCGCCCATCGTCGTACCGACCACGGCGACGACCGGCGCGGGGCACTGATGAGCACGATTCGAGCGTGGTCGCAATCTCGCCTCTGGGAGGGAGCTAATTGATGAGTACGGCGACAATCGCACCGGTCAATCCGATGGCGGCCGAAGGCAAGGAAACGGTCTTGAACGTCATGCGCCGCGACCGCGCCAATTTCACCCGCATGGTCGAAGACCCGAAGAACTGGAACGTCATGACGCGCTGTACCGGATGGGAGACCCGCGATCTGGTCGGTCACATGATCGACGTCATGGAGGGGTACTTCAAGAACTGGGACGCGGCCAAAGCCGGCAAGGAAGGCACAGCGCTCGGCCTGCCAGTGATGGGGGAGACCCTGAACGATCACGCGCTCGACTTCCGCAAGCTTCCTCGGGAGGAGGCTCTCGCCCGTTTCAAGAAGGACGCCGAGAAGCTCGACGGAATGCTCCAGGCGCTCACGCCTGAAGAATGGACCAGCTTCATGGTCTATCACCCGTTCGCGGGACCCGTTCCTGCCGGTTTCTACGGGACTTTTCAGATCATGGATTACGGCGTGCACCCGTACGACATCGAGTACGGGCTGGGCGACAAGCTCGCGACCATCGACGAGGCAACGGCCGGCCTCATCCTGCCGTTTGCGTTCATCTTCTGGATGTACACGGTGGACCAGAAGGTTGCAGCAGGGGTGGATGCGCAGTACGGGATCGAAGTCAAGGGTCCCTGGGGCGGCAAGTGGCGCGCGACGATCAAGGACGGCAAGTGGACGTCGGCGCCGGAAACCGGCAAGTTCGAGGGCAGCGACGCCCTGTTCACCTTCGACTCTGCGGCGGACGCAGTGCTCACGTTCTTCGGGCGCTTCCCGGGTGGCTCGGCGAGTGGAGACCCTGAGGTCATCCACAAAGTGCGCCACCTCTTCTTCTCCTTCTAATCCAAACCATTCTCTGGGCGGCGGCTCTCGGCGGGCCGCCGCCTAATTCGCCCGGCGGCCCCTTTGAGGTTCGCGAGCTCGATTCGGCCTGGGCGAGCGTGGCGATGGAAGCGGAGTCGGGCCTCGTTCCCGGCCGCCTGGCCAGGGGCTCGCGGTGCTTCGGCGCTTGGGTCGGCCACGAGCTCGTGGGCTATGGCTGGTTGTCGTCCAAATCCGAGTGGATCGGCGAGCTCGAGCTGGAGATC
>DATCPW010000218.1:0-7830 GCA_036569865.1 Candidatus Dormiibacterota bacterium | reverse complement strand
CGGCGCGAGCAGCGCGACCTGCTTCCCGCTCATCGCCGCCTTGAACGCCGCCCGGAGGGCGAGCTCCGTCTTGCCAAACCCGACATCGCCACAGAGGAGGCGATCCATCGGCCGGTCGGACTCCATGTCGGCCTTGATCTCGGCCAGCGCGGCGACCTGGTCCGGAGTCTCTTCAAAGGGAAAGGATGCTTCGAGCTCTTGCTGCCAGGCGGTGTCGGGAGCGAAAGCAATACCAGGCCTGGCCTCTCGCAATGCATAGACCTTGAGCAGCTCGTCAGCGACGTCCTGCACGACCTTCCGCGCGCGCCCTCGCGCGCGGGTCCAATCACTCGTGCCCAGGCGGTGGAGAGCCGGCTGCCCTTCGCCTCCGAGATATTTCTGGACGCGGTCCAGGTTCTCGACCGGAACAAATAGCTTGTCGCCCTCGGCGTATTCCAGCTCGAGATACTCGCGCTGCGCGCCATCAGATTCGATGAGCCGCATCCCTTTGAAGCGAGCGATGCCGTGATCGACGTGGACGACGAGCTCGTCGGGAGCGAAGTCGAGCGTGAACTCCTTGGTGAGATCTGCGGTTCGGGTGCGGCTGCCCCGCGAAGCACGCGAAGGTCTTCGCAGGCGGCCGAAGAGCTCGGCATCGGTGGCCAGGTGAAACCCGATCTCGGGTTGCGAACAGCCGGCGCTGATGTCGATGTCCGCCCGTCCCAATGCAGGTTTGAGCTCGAGGTCCAGCTCGAGGTCAACCTCTGAGATTCGCGCCCTGACGCCACTTTCATCGAGGAGCGCGCGCAGCCGCTCGTCTTGTTCTGTTGCAAACACCACAGTCGCCGAATCACTCGAAGCGGCGAAGTCGGCGACCGCCTTCGGTCGGCCGACAAAAGGCTGGAGCTCGACCCAGCCCAGGTCAACGGCATCTGGGGTGGACTCGCCGGCCAGCAGCCGAATCCGGGGGCGATCGGCTAAATCGGCCAGGCGTTCCAGGCCGACACTGGGCAGAGTGAAACCTCGAGGTAGCTCGGCCCCGCCGGATTCGGCTGCCGCAAGCATCTCGGCTTCTTCGATTACTGAACGAGCGTCTGCGAGCTGGCGCTCCGGGTCGAAATCCAGCACGCCAACGCCCGCTGGAATGTGGTCGAGCAACGATGGTCGCGAGGCGTCGAGGTACGCCGCGTAGAACTCCACACCCGGAAAAGCCCCGCCTGATTCAAGGCGGGCCAGATCGTCCTCCCACTCCGACCGGACGTCCGCCCGCAGGCTGTCGAGCTCGAGTGACGCTCGCACGCGGGCGACGGCCGCCGAACCGCGGTCCGGCCCAAGCAGAAGCTCGCGGCCGGTCCTGATTGATGCCTCCGGAATCGCCATGACGGAGCGTTGGTTTTCGGGATCGAAAAGCCGAAGAGTTTCGATGACGTCGCCTTCCCATTCGGCTCGGACCGGCGCGTCCGCGACCGTCGGGAACACATCCAGGATTCCGCCGCGCAGAGAGAACTGCCCGCGATCCTCGACCAGCGCCTCTCGCGAATAGCCGAGCTCGATCAGGCGATGAGCGACGGCGACCGGATCGGGACCTTGGCCGGGAGCAAGCAGGAGCGCCCCGTCTGCCAGATCGTGGAGGGAGATCGTTTGACGAGTCATCGCGCGCCGAGAGGAGACGACTACGGTCGGCTCCTCGCCCGAGCGCGCGAGCGCGGCCAGCGCCTCGAGGCGCTTGTTGACGGATTCGTCGAACGCAGGAGGGCGGTCCAGGAACGAGACGCCGACTTCTGAGAAGACGTGGACGGACGGATGCCCGGCCAGCCAGGGTCGCAGCTCATCCGCGAATCGTTCTGGCGCAGGGACCAAGATCACGACGGACCGTCGGAGCGCGGCGCATGCGCGCGCAAGAGCCCCGGCGATGATCGGCCAGGCCGGCCGCGGCAGCCGCCCCACGTCGAGCTGTGTCGCATTGCCGCCGACCCACCGCTCCAGAGCGGGCGCGGCCGAGATCGTGCTCTCCCAGAGGGTGCTCATGCGAGCTCCTCGCAGCCGAGCGAGCCGGCCCTGTTGTAGCGGTCCATCGCGCGCTCGACCCCGGCCTCGAGCGCCAGCTCCAGAGCGCTGGCGACCCCATCGATGACAGCTGGAATCCGTTCGGCCTCGGCCTTGGTGAACCGCCCGAGGACGTAGTGCCGACCCGACTGAGACCCCTTACGCGCGGGCTTTCCAATGCCCACTCGGAAGCGGACGAAGTCAGGCGTGCCGAGGGAGCTGATGATCGACAGCACACCGTTGTGCCCCGCCCCGGAACCGCCGCGTCTGATCCGCATCCGGCACAGTGGCAGGTCGAGCTCGTCGTAGACCACCCACACCTGCTGGGGCGGGACTCGGATGTCTCGCACCGCCTTCGCGACCGCCTGTCCGGAGAGGTTCATGTACGTCTGGGGCATCACCAGCCAGACGCCATGCGCCTCCGAATGGCCTACCAGCGAATCCCATCGTTTGCGCTCCACCTTCACGCCGAGGCGCTTGGCGAGCTCCCTCACACACGCAAAGCCGAGGTTGTGGCGCGTGTCGGCATACTCCGACTCCGGATTGCCAAGGCCCACAATCAGCAGCTCTTCTCGTACCAATTCCTGATCCATTTCAAATCCGAATAGACGCAAATCGGCCCGCGGCGAGCGCCGCAGACCTGTCTCCTCTCCCTTAGTGAGAGGACCTTGAGTCTACGCGGAGATCAAAGGCGGCCGGCCGGCAATTGCACGTCTGAGAGCTCGAGCGCAGCGGTGGTGAGGCGCACCATTTCTTTGCGCCCAGCCGCGGCTGCGTGATCCCAGCCCATCAGATGCAGCATGCCGTGCACGCAAAGAAGGGCGAGCTCGGCCGGCGGCGCGTGCTTGAACTCGGCGGCCTGGCGGACAACCGTAGCCCAGGAGATCGCGAGGTCGCCGAGATGATCGCCGGAACCCGCGAACGACAGGACGTCGGTGACTGAATCCATCCCCGCATAGGTCTTGTTGAGCCGGCGCAGCTCGGTGTCGCCGGTGATTCTCACCGCGATGCTGGAAGTCCCCTCGGGCAGACGGGCCGCGACCTCCGGCAGCGAGGCTGTTCGAGCCAGCACCGACCGCACAAACGAGGGCGGCACCGGCGCCCGGACGGCTTTCACCACCTCAACCTGTAGACGGGGGGAGTCAGGCACCGCCGTCAAGTAAACCCGTTAGAGTCAAGTGCAGTGCGGATTCTGGTGACGGGCGGTGCCGGTTTCATCGGTTCGCATGTCGTCGACGCATACGTCGCGGCGGGCCATGAGGTTGCCGTTCTCGACAACTTCAGCACCGGCAACGAAGCCAATCTCAACCCCGCCGCCGAAGTGCATCGGGCCGATTTGCGTGACCAGGCCGCCGTCGAAAAGGCAGTCGCTTCTTTCCGGCCCGAGATCGTGAACCACCATGCCGCCCAGTCGGAGGTGCCTAAGTCAGTCGCCGACCCGGGGTTCGACGCCCACGTCAACATCGTCGGCGGTCTGAATCTACTGAAGGCAAGCGTCGACCACCACGTCAAGAAGGTGATCTTCATCTCCACTGGCGGGGCTCTGTATGGCGAGCCGGAGGTGGTGCCTGCGGATGAGGACCATCCTGTGCGGCCGCTCTCGCCGTATGGCACGAGCAAGTACAGCTTCGAGCAGTACCTCGGAACCTTCAAGCGGACGTTCGGACTCGAGTTCACAGTGCTGCGCTACGCCAACATCTACGGCCCTCGCCAGGACTTCTTTGCGGAAGAGGGCAGGGTGGTGGCGATCTTCGCCAGCCGGATGCTGGCGGGAAAGCCCGTCACCATCGACGGCGACGGCGAGCAGTCGCGCGACATGCTCCATGTCGGTGACGCCGCCACCGCCAACCTTGCCGCCCTCGAGCGCGGCGACGGCGAGATCTTTCATATCAGCACTGGGGTGCCGGTGTCGGTCAACGACCTGTTCCGCAAGCTGGCGATCCTTACCGACTACAAGATGGCGCCCAACATAGGGCCCCGGCGAAAGGGCGACGTCTACCGGATCGCCCTCGACAACACCCGGGCACGCCGCGACCTCGGCTGGGAGCCGCGAGTCAGCCTCGAGGAGGGCCTGAGCCTGACGGTCGATTACTTCCGGGAGCAGGTCTCGCAGGCCCGGGCATGAGCGGCGACCACCTAATCCCGGCGTCGTGACAGCAACGCTCGGCTCGCTCCATAGTTTTGCCGCCCGCGCGCTTCTTGTGTACGCGGTAGCGCTGGGCATATGGGGCACGTACAGATATTTCCGCAACCAGGAGCTCGGTGGGGGATTCAGATCCAGCTATTTGATAATGGCCGGCCTCACGGCTCTCCAGGGATTGGTGGGCCTCGCGACATTCTTATTGGGCGCGCGGCCGACCGAGCTGCTGCACGTGGTTTACGGCATCTTCGCGGTGATCTTCTTGCCCGGCGCCTATCTCTACGCCCAGGGCGGATCGCGCCGTCGCGAAGCCGTGATCCTTGCGGGTGCCGCCTGGATCGTGAGCATCGCCTACTTCCGCGGCATCGCCACGGGCTGAGGCTAGGCTCGGAAGAGAACGCCCACCACGTATGTGAGCGCAGCCACCGCGGTGCCGACTGTCAGCATCTCCAGGCCTGATCGCACTCCGGCTTTTCCAGTGAAGAAGGATCGAGCGGATCCGATCAAGAACAAGAAGACCGCGCACAGGACGAACGTGATGGCGAGCGCCGCGAGACCGGAATAAGTCGCGCCGACGAGCGCGCGGCCGCCCAGGTAACCGAGCACCGGTATCACCCCGCCAACCAGCGTCGAGACGCCGGCCACCACACCTTCGCGGACAGGGTTCTCGAACTGCGCGACGTCAAGGCCGAGCTCCTCACGGGCCTGCGTCTCGAGCCACACCTTCTTGTCGGACGTGATGCGGGCCACGATGGTCTTTGCTTCCGCGGGCGTCAGGCCCTTGGACCGGTAAATCTTCACCAGCTCTGCGCGCTCCAGGTCCGGCATCGCCTCGATCTCGGCGGCCTCGCGCGCCAGCTGGCCCTCGTATACCTCGCGTTGCGACTTGCTTGACAGATAGGCCCCACCGGCCATCGATACCCCCGAGGCCACCATCGCCGACAGCCCACCGATCAAGACGACTCGCGGATTGACGGTCGCACCGCCAACTCCTGCGAGAACACCGAGGGTCGCAGTGAGCCCGTCGTTCACGCCATAAATCACGTTTCGGATGCTCTCGATGCCACTGCCGTGCCACTCCTCGTCCACGAAGTCGCCCCGCGAACCATCGTCAGGAGAAGCGCTGTCGGCCGCCGCGGGTAAATCGCTTTTCTCGGCGATCTCGTCGGGTGACTGATGATCGAGCTCCTCGGGCAACACCTTGCGAAGCACGCCCTGGGCGCCCGGGTCCGATACTGTCGCGACCTGGCCGAGGTAGGCGCGCAGCACCTGTCCCTCCGCGGCGCCCGCGAGCGCCAAGGCCGGACCAATTCCAGCCACCCTCGCAAGAACAGCGAGCACCTGCGCGGTCAGTCGTGGCTGACGCTCGGGAAGCTTCACGCCCCCGCGCGTCAACAGCTCGGCCCACGCATCGGCGTGCCGCTTCTCAGTCGTTGCCAGCGCCTTCAATCGGCGCTTGAGGCCCGCGTCCGAGGCGACAGCGGCGAGCGCATCGTAGACGCCAGCCATTCGCGTCTCGCTCTCCCAGTTCGAGCGCAGCGATTTGGTATCAGGCTCGGACAGGGCTCGGTCGGGTGGCGCCACCTGTCTATGGTAGGGATGGCTCACACGCGCCCTCAGTTGAAATGTTTGCGGGGGACGGATCTTGCACCTCGTCATGCGGCGTGGCGTCGCCCGCGATGAAGGATGCGCGGGGCAGATTGTCTTAAGGTAGGGACCCTCTATGACGCCCGCCACACTTCGAGCCGACGCCGGACTCACCCCGCGATCCAAGCCAAAGGCTGCGCGCGGAGCGGACCGCGGGCCGGCGCGACGGATCCTGATCACCGGCGGCGCGGGATTCCTCGGAGTCAACGCCGCGGTCCGCATGATCGAGGACGGTTGGCACGTCACCTTGCTCGACAACCTCAGCCGCCCAGGGACCGAGCGCAACCTGAAATGGTTGATCACCGAGCATCCGACCGAAACGACCTTCATCAAAGAGGACGTGAGGAACGCCAACGCCTTGGGCGACCACATCAAAGGCCAGGACGCAATCCTCCATCTGGCGGGCCAGGTCGCTGTGACCACGTCGCTCGTGGACCCGGTCACCGATTTCGACGTCAATGCGGGCGGCACTCTGAACATGCTCGAGGCGACGCGGAAGCACAATCCGGAAGCGCCGTTTGTTTTCGCATCGACGAACAAGGTGTATGGAAAGCTCGACAAGAACAACGTCGCTTGTAAAGAGAGCCAGCCGATCGACTTTCACAGCCCATACGGGTGCAGCAAGGGCTCAGCCGATCAATACGTGAGGGACTATGCCCGCTGCTTCCACATGAACACTGTCGTGTTAAGGCAGAGCTGCATCTACGGGGCGCATCAATATGGATCTGAGGATCAGGGCTGGGTCGCGCACTTCGTCCACTCGATCCTCAACAAGCGGCCGATGACCATCTACGGTGACGGCACTCAGGTGAGGGATCTGTTGGACGCACGCGACCTCTGCAACCTCTACTCGACGGTGATCGAGCAGATCGACAAGACCCGTGGGGAGATCTACAACGTGGGTGGCGGCCCTCAGAACCAGCGGAACCTGCTCGAGGTCATCGACCAGATTGGAGGGCTGACGCGCCAGACGCCGGAATACAGCTTCGCGGACTGGCGCGAGGGCGACCAGACCTATTACGTGAGCGACATCTCAAAGGCAAAGCAGCACCTGGGCTGGGAGCCGCAGATTCCATTCGACCGGGGGCTCAAAGATCTAGTGGCCTGGGCTGCTTCGGTCAACCCCTAGCGAAGTGGGTGCATCCTCTTCGGCCCACTCCCTGGTTCGCCGATCCAACCAGGCTCCAAGCGACTTGCGGACGTAACCGCGCCACCTCGGCCACATAACGAGCGCGATCAGCGTCGCGGCAGATGTCACGATGCCTGCCCAGTCCACCACCGATTTCTCGTAGCGCCACTGGACAGTTGCGGGAAACTGCGTGTCTTTTGGGAACGCGATGTACATGAAGCCAGGACCGGCAGAAAGAACGTTCACCTTTTGCCCGTTGACATAAGCGTGCCAGCGGTCGAACCAGCTCTCCTTAAACAGGACGCCCCGAGCGCTGGAGCTGACCGACACCGTCATCTGCTGCGGACCATCCAGGTGAGCGGACGAACTCGCAGCCGCGCCTGCGTTTGGGCGTAGGGCCCATGTCATCGTCGTGGTCAGAAACCGAGACTCTTCTGCACTCCTGTAGCTGTCTATGTGAAAAGGAAGGTTGAGGCCGGACCAGACTACGCGACCCTGACCAAGCTGTCCGGCAACCACCACGCTGTCTGCACCTGACTGCACTATGGTCTGCGCCCAGCTCCGTATTCCGCGCGCTGCAGATATGGTCCACGGGCCGCCGCTGTAACTAGCCGGGCCGAAACTGGAGAAGTCGATGCCGCCCGTGATTGGCGAGCTCGCCACCGTGAACCGCCAGTCGCCGGCCACCTCGCGACGCGTGGCTCCCGTGATCGGAAGCGGCTCGCTCACGCCAGAACCACCTGCCAGGGGAGATCCGCTTGACTCGACGATCAGCCCGCCGCCCGACCTGACATACCCATTCAGCAGGTCGTAAGCGCGCGCGCTGTCGTGCGCGCGGCCGCCATATATCAACACCTCGTCGAATTGCGCGAGGTCCTGGGCACTGTAG